>JBKPQA010000208.1:0-2299 GCA_046733835.1 Actinomycetota bacterium | reverse complement strand
ATCGAGCTCTCCGTCAATCGCAGTGTCGAGGTCGGTCGTCGTCCCCTCGGCACCCGCCACGTCAGCCTGGGTCTCGACCTCGGTCTCGAGCTGAGTGCCGAGCTGGGTGTCCAGCTCCGTGTCGGGCTGGGTGTCGAGCTGGGTGTCGTTGTCGGACACGCTGCTGCCTGCTTCCTGTCAGTGAGTCGGTGGTTCGGGCCGTCGAGATGGCCGCTCAGCCCGCGAGGACGAGCAGCATCAGCCGGTGGAACACAAAGTCGAGGCCCGCGACGATCGCCATGATGACGAGCACGAAGACGATGACGACGATCGTGTAGTTGAGCAGCTCCGAACCGGTCGGCCGCACCACCTTGCGCAGCTCGTCGAGGATCTGGCTGATGAAGAGTCCGAGGGACTGGAAGAGCCGGCTGACCGGGTTGGTCTGACGAGGAGGCCGGTGTGATCCCGCGGCGCGTCCGGACCCGCGCGATCCCGCGCGTGCTTCGGTCATTCGTTCCTCCTTTCCCTCTCGGTCTTGACCTCGTGCTCGGGTTCTCTCGTGCAGGGCAGGAGGGACTCGAACCCCCAACCGCCGGTTTTGGAGACCGGTGCTCTACCAATTGAGCCACTGCCCTACGCGAACCCGGGCTGGGCGGGTCCGCGGGCGGCCGACCTGACCTGCGCAAACGCACACTCCATGGGCGATTACCCGGGCAGCGCTGAGCATGGCGGTAGGCCACCACCGAAGGGACAGCATACGTGACCGCCGGGGCTCCGAGCGAACCCCCGAGACGCCCCCGAGGTGCAGCCGCACGCGGTGGGAGGATGGCCGCCGTGACCACCGCGCCCGTCACCCGGACCCCGTTGGCCGACCTCACCGAGGACGAACTGGCCGCGTTCCTCGACGAGAAGCGGCAGGAGTATGCCGCGCTCAAGGATCGAGGACTCCGCCTCGACCTCACGCGGGGCAAGCCGTCCAGCGCCCAGCTCGACCTCTCCGACGCCCTGCTGCAGCTGCCCCGGACGACTAAAGACAGGTCCGGCGCGGACGTGCGCAATTACGGCGGCCTCGAGGGACTCCCGGAGCTGCGCGAGATCTTCGCCGAGCTGCTCTGGGTCGAGCCGGAGCAGGTGGTCTGCGGCGGCAACTCGAGCCTGACCCTCATGTGGGACGTCGTGTCGTATCTGCTGCTGTTCGGCGCTCCTGAGTCTCCGCGCCCGTGGTCTCAGGAGCCAAAGGTGACCTTCGTCTGTCCCGTCCCGGGCTACGACCGGCACTTCTCGATGCTCGCGGACTTCGGCATCGACATGGTCACCGTTCCGATGAACCTCGACGGTCCGGACGTGCCCTCAGTTGAGGCGCTGGTCCGCGACGACCCCACGGTCAAGGGCATGTGGGTGGTCCCCACCCACTCGAACCCGTACGGAGCCATCTGCTCCCAGGAGGTCGCCGCCGCGCTCGCCTCGATGCCGACCGCCGCGCCGGACTTCCGGATCTTCTGGGACAACGCGTATGCGTTCCATCACCTCACCGAGGAGGAGGCCAAGAGCGCCGACGTCCTCACCCTGGCCGCGGCGTCGGGCAACGCGCAGCGCCCACTCATGTTCGCCTCCACGTCGAAGATCACGTATGCGGGTGCGGGGGTCGCGGTGTTCGCGGCGTCGCTGGAGAACAAGGCGTGGTACCTCAAGCACCTAGCCATGGCGTCGATCAACCCCGACAAGGTGAACCACCTGCGGCACGTCGAGTTCTTCGGATCGGCGGACGGCCTGCGCGCGCACATGCGTCGGCACCGCGAGATCATCGCGCCGAAGTTCGCCGCCGTTGACGCGGCTCTGAGCTCGGCGCTGGACGGCCTCGGCATCGCCGAGTGGACGCACCCAACGGGGGGATACTTCGTCAACCTCGACGTCCTCGACGGCACGGCTTCTCGGGTGGTGCAACTCGCGCAGGAGGCGGGGATCGCGCTCACCCCGGCAGGGTCGTCGTTCCCCTACGGTCGTGACCCCCGCGACCGGAACATCCGGCTGGCCCCGACCTTCCCGCCGCTGGACCAAGTCGAGACCGCCATGTCCGGCGTCGCGACGTGCGTGGCCCTCGCCGCCGCGGAGAAGCTGACGATCAGGGTCTGACCGGCGAGTCGCATACCCAGTCGCATACCGAGTCGAGGGCCTCACTGCCGGATGGCAGAGTGACCGGTATGAGCGACGAGAGCTACAGCGCCGAAGAGCTGAACACCGACACGGGCAGCTACTCGCTGGACGACGAGGACCAGTTCGAGTCGGAGGACACCCTGGTCGACCGCGGCGTGGACAACGT
>JBKPQA010000207.1:0-5555 GCA_046733835.1 Actinomycetota bacterium | reverse complement strand
TTGTCGTAGGGCGAGTACGCCTTGATGTATGCGTACGCCTCCGCGTCGTGGATCGGGTCGCCCCACTCCTCCCACTCCCCTGCGGTCAGCGGCAGGCTCGGATCCAACATCGTCGTCAGCACGTCGACGAAGGGCACCTGCGCGTGCAGCGCGCGAAACCGGCCGGGCGCCTGGTTGGCGACCGCGCCGATGACCAGCCCTCCAGCGGAACCTCCTTGTCCCGCAACGCGATCCGGGTGTGCATACCCCTTTTCCACTAGCAAAGAGGAGGCTGCGATGAAGTCGTCGAACGTGTGCTGCTTGGCCATGAGCTTGCCGTGGTCGTACCATCGCCGGCCGAGCTCCTCGCCACCCCGGGCGTGGGCGATGGCGAAGACAACTCCACGGTCGAGCATCGACAGTCGAGCCACGGAGAACCACGGATCCAGGCTGGCGCCGTAGGCGCCGTACCCGTAGAGCACCGCAGCGGCCGTCCCGTCGAGCGGCGTCGTGGCCTTGCGCACGACCGAGACGGGGACGCGAACGCCGTCGGGGGCCGTGGCCCACTCCAATGACTGCACATAGTCGGTCGACTCGTAGCCACCCAGGACCTCGGTGCGCTTCAGCAGCCGGAGCTCGCGCGTCTCGAGGTCGTACTCACCGACCGAAGGCGGGGTCACCATTGAGGTGTAGAAGACCCGAAGCGTATGCGTGTCGACCTCGGGGTTGTCCGCGACGCCGACGGTCCGGAGAGGCTCGTCGAAGGCGATGTCCCAGGACTGGCCAAACCCATTAGGAGACACGGGATTACGCGGAACGAGCCTGATCGCCGTCTGGCCGTTGGTTCGCAGTGAGACCGCCAGGAACGTGGCGAACGCGTCCACACCGGTCACCAGCTCGTCCTCGGTCGAGACGTTCAGGGGCTCCCAGGCGTCCACGGCTCCGTCGCTCAGGACCGCCCGCGCCACCTCGAAGTTGACCCGATCCCGATTGTGCAGAACGAAGAGCTCGTCGCCGATCGGCTCGACGTCGTACTCGACCTTCGGTCGTCGGGCGGCGACGAGTAGGGGGTCACTCGTCGGGCGCGCAGCATCGATGAGCCGGTACTCCGAGGACGTCGACGAGGCGACCGCGACGACGACCCACCGGTCGTCACGCGACGACCCGACGCCCACCCGGAACGTCTCGTCTCTCTCCTCGTGGATCAGCATGTCCTCGTCGGCGCGACCACCGACCTCGTGCCGCCAGACCTGGTAGGGGCGCCATGCCTCGTCATAGCGCGTGTAGAAGAGGTGGCCGCCCTCGAGCGACCAGGCCACGCCGGCCGCGATCCGAGTGACCGAGTCGTCGAGCTCCGCGCCGGTCGCCAGGTCGCGGACGCGGAGGTCGTACTGTTCATCCCCGGTGACGTCGACCGCATATGCCAGCCGGGTCCCGTCCGGCGAGACATCACTGGCCCCGAGCGCGAAGAACTCGTGGCCCTTCGCCTCGACGTTCTCGTCCAGCACCACCTGTTCGCCCACGGGCGGACCGTCCGTGCCGAGAACCGGCCGTTCCGGATACTCCCGGGCATCCACCCGGCCGGCGATCGAATACTGCAAGTCTTGGACGGTCCGCCCGTAGTACCACCAGCCGCCGTGATGCACCGGCACGCTGAGATCGGTCTCCTTGGTACGCGCCCGGATCTCCTCGAAGATCGCGTCGGCCAGCGGTTCAACGTGCCGCGTCCGCGCGGCCGCATAGGCGTTCTCCGCCTCGAGGTACGCGGCGAGGCGGGGGTCGTCGCGGTCCGCCATCCAGGCGTAGTCGTCTACGACGGTGTCGCCGTGGACAGTGCGCGTCGACGGCTCCCGAACGGCCTGCGGCGGCTCCGGGAGCTCGCTCGAATCGGTCACCGCACGACAGTAGGCGGCTCAGCCGGCATAGACGACCGTGGTCTCACTGTCGAGGAACCGGCCGAAGGCAGTCGCCGCACGGTCGACCTCTCCACGCCGGGTCGCCGTGAGCGTGCCGAATGGGCTAACCGTGACGACGGTGCGCTTCCCGGCCGTCTTGCGGTTCCATGTGCCCACGACGAGGCCGCCGACGACCACCGTGCCGAGAAACATGCCGTTCTTGCCCGGCACGACGCGCAGCTCCTCGTCGGCGGTCATCACCGCCGAGCGGTCCTTGTAGCCGAGGATGTACTCGTCGAACCCCGGCAGCAGCCGGACCGGTGTGCCCCGTGAGGTCTCGGGCCGGTCGGCGGCCACCAGGTATGCCTGTCCCCCGATGGTCTCGGTGGTCACCGCGTCGCCGGCCAGCGCGATGGCCTCGCGAGCGAAGGTGAGGTTCTGGTTGCACCAGCCGGCCAGGTCTCGCTCCGTGACCGGACCGTGGCTGGCGACATAGCGGGTGGCGAGCGCCGCCATCGCCTCCTCGCGGTCGGGTTCCCATGACCACGGCACCCACTCCTCGAGGAGCACGAACGTCGGCTGCCGTCCGTCCGCCGGCCCCTGACAGAGCAGGCCCTCCTGGCAGAACCGCCCGACGAGGTGATATGCGCGCTGGCCGCTCGGGTCGACCCCGTTCTCCGTAAGGAGCTTGACGACGTCAGGCCGGCTCAGGATGGCTCCGCCGGTGAGCGCCTCCACGAGAACATTTCGCGCGCGGTCGACGACGTCCTCGGTGAGCCCGGACGCCTCGAAAACCCTTCGCTGAAGAGCCACCATGCGGTCGTTGAGGAGACGGCACATCCAGCGCACGTCCGAGGTGGCCATGAGGTGCAAGGTGCCGCGCATCGGCCAGCTGCGCGTGATGAGCCGGGCGTCGATTGCCGCTTCCACGTCCGCACGGGTCGCCCCGGTCCGGACGCCGACGGACCACAGGCCGCTCGACAGGTCCTGAGCCTGCATGGCTAGGTGGTGCTGGACGGTCCGGGCGATGGTGTCGACAACCGGCTCCGGTCCGCCGTCCGGCCCCCGCTGCGGCTCGGCCGGCGGGGCGATCCGCATCGCGGCGAGTCGTTCCGACGCGATGCGACGGCGGTCAGTAAGTCGGGGTCCCCGCGAAGTATCGGAGCGAAGCGGAGAACTTCGTGGGGTGACGGGTCGGGGTCCCCGCGAAGTATCGGAGGGAAGCGGAGAACTTCGTGGGGTGACGGGTCGGGATCCCCGCGAAGTATCGGAGGGAAGCGCGGGATCCCCGCGACGGCTCGACGCGAAGCGGCGAACGTCGTGGGGAGAACTTCGTGGGGTGACGGGGCGCATGGTCAGCTGAGGCAGGACGGGCCGAGCAGCGCCTTGAGGTCGCCGAACAACGCCGGCGACGCCGTGACGCGCAGCCGGTCGTCGATCCGCATCAGCACGGAACGGCCGGGTTGGGTGAGCTTGAGGTGCACCTCGGTGGCGCCCGGATGCTCGCCGAGGACCCGCCTGATCTCTTCGGCCAGGGCGTCGGTGGCCCGGCCGAGCGGCAGGCTGACGACGATCGGACCGCGCGGTCCTTCCTTGATGTCCGGCAGCGTGAGCTCCTGGGCATACACCGAGACGGCGTCGTCACGGCTCGACACCCGTCCTCGCACGACGCAGACGACGTCGGTGCGAAGCTGAGGGGCGACCGTCGCATACGCGCTGGGGAAGAACAGGCACTCGATCGCGCCGCCGAGGTCCTCGACGGTGGCGATGGCCCAGAGGTCACCCTTCTTGGTCCGCTTGATCTGGAGGCCGGTGATGAGACCGGCGATCGTCACCGGGGTGCCGTCGGGCTTGGGCTCGTCGCCGGTCAGCGCCGCGATCGTCGTGTCGGCGTGCTGGGTGAGGACGTGCTCGATGCCGAACAACGGGTGGTCGGACACGTAGAGCCCGAGCATCTCCCGCTCGAAGGTGAGCAACGTCTGCTTGTCCCACTCCTGCCGCGGAACCGGCGGGAGTCCGTCTACCGCGGCCAGCCCCGGCACCCCGTCGTCCCCCATGTCGAACGCCCCGAACGCGCCGAAGAGGCTGTCCTGACCCATCGCCTCCTGGCGCTTGACCTCGACCAGGGCATCGACGTAGCGATCGTGGACCTCGAGCATGCCCCGCCGGCTCTCGCCGAGGGAGTCGAACGCTCCCGCCTTGATGAGCGACTCGATGGTGCGCTTGTTGCAGACGACCGCCGGGACCTTGCCGAGGAAGTCCTTGAACGAGGCGAAGGCGCCCTTCTCGGTGCGGGCCTTGACGATCTCCGCGACGACGTTGGCGCCGACGTTGCGGATGGCGGCCATCCCGAACCGGATGTCGGTGCCGACGGCGGCGAAGTTGGCCACGGACTCGTTGACGTCAGGCGGGAGCACCTTGATGCCCATGTGCCGGCACTCCCCGAGGTAGAGCGCCGACTTGTCCTTGTCGTCGCGCACGCTCGTCAGCAGAGCGGCCATGTACTCAGCGGGGTAGTTGCCCTTGAGGTATGCGGTCCAGTACGAGATCAGCGCGTAGGCCTTGGCGTGTGCCTTGTTGAAGCCGTAGTCCGCGAAGGGCATGAGCGCGTCCCAGAGCGTCCGGATCGCGTCGGCGCTGTAGCCGTTCGCCTGCATGCCGGCCTCGAACCCGGCGAACTCGGCGTCGAGGACCTCCTTCTTCTTCTTGCCCATCGCCTTGCGCAGCAGGTCGGCCCGCCCGAGCGTGTAGCCGGCCACCTTCTGGGCGATCTGGATGACGTGCTCCTGGTAGACGATCAGCCCGTAGGTCGCCCCGAGGATCTCGTCGAGCGGCTCGGCCAGCTCGGGATGGATCGGCGTTATCGGCTGGCGTCCATTCTTGCGCAGCGCGTAGTTCGTGTGGCTGTTGATGCCCATCGGCCCCGGCCGGTAGAGCGCGATGGTCGCCGAGATGTCTTCGAACCGGGTCGGCTGCATCAGCCGGAGCAGGGTGCGGGTGCCGCCGCCATCGAGCTGGAAGACACCTAGCGTGTCGCCGCGGGCCAGGACCTCGTACGCCGCCGCGTCGGTCATGTCCTTGGACAAGGCCTCGAGATCGACGTCCTCGCCCCGGTTGGCCTTCACGTTGGCGATGGCGTCGTCGAGGATGGTGAGGTTGCGCAGTCCGAGGAAGTCCATCTTGACAAGCCCGAGCGTCTCGCAGCTCGGGTAGTCGAACTGGGTGATGATCTGGCCGTCCTGCTCCCGGCGCATGATCGGGATGAGGTCGATCAGGGGCTCGCTGCTCATGATGACGCCGGCCGCGTGCACGCCCCACTGGCGCTTCAGGCCCTCCAGGCCCAGGGCGGTCTGGACGACGTCCTTGGCCTGCGGGTCCTCGTCGTGGACGCCGCGGAACTCAGATCCCTCGTGGTAGCGGGGGTGTTGTGGGTCGAACACCCCGGACAGGGGCATGTCCTTGCCCATGATCGGCGGGGGCATCGCCTTGGTGAGCTTCTCCCCCATCGCGAACGGATGCCCCATGACGCGGGCGGCATCTTTGACCGCCTGCTTGGCCTTGATCGTGCCGTAGGTGACGATCTGGGCGACCCGCTCCTCGCCGTACTTCTCGGTGACGTAGCGGATGACCTCGCCCCGCCGGCGCTCGTCGAAGTCGACGTCGAAGTCGGGCATCGAGGGA
>JBKPQA010000206.1:0-4294 GCA_046733835.1 Actinomycetota bacterium | reverse complement strand
CTTGAGTAGTCACCTCGCAGCCGAGACGACCTTCGAGGACTTCTTCGAGGACGCTGAGCTCAACCCGCGGGCGTCCGCGATCACGGGCGTCGTCTGCGGCGTGCGGGTCGAGAACATCGAGGATCCGTTGATGCAGAAGATCCGGTACCTGGACAAGCTCGTCGACGAGCTGGCCAAGGGTCGGCCGATGGATCGGATCTTGCGGACCTGACCGATGTCGGCCGCTACTCAGCCGGCTCTCAGCCGCCCAGGCCTACCGTGATCGACGTGGTTGAGGAACGGAGGTTCTCCCGCCTCGTCCTTCTCATCGCCTGGCTCGGGTGCTGTGCACTAGCCACGATCGGTGCGGCAGCCGTCTACGTCGTCGCGCAGCAGGTCGGCCGTCGAGCGGCCGACGACGTACCACGGGCCATCGTGGCCGAGCAGGTAGCCGCCCTGTCGTCTCGCGGGCCGACTACCGGCCTCCCCGCGGTCGACCCGGCGACGGCCCTCAGCTCCCAGTCCGGACCCTTCGTCATCGTCTACGACTCAGCACACCGAGTCTTGTCGACGACGGCTGCTCTGGACGACAGGACGCCTGGCGTGCCGACGAGGACACTGGATGACGCGGTGTCGCGTGGCGGGACCAGCGTCACGTGGCAACCGCGCGTCGGAGTTCGCGAGGCGGTGGTCGCACAGCCGTGGACGGGACCGGCAGGGTCCGGCGTGGTCGTCGCAGGAGTAGGTCTGGGCGCGACCGAGGACCGCGCCCGCTCGGTCCTGCTCTCGGTCACCGCCGGCTGGGTCCTCGTCGTACTAGCGCTCACCGCGGCTTTGGTCGTCCTGAGACGCGGTATCGAACAGGGCCGCCAGATCGTGTGATCCCGGGGGCTCCTGCCTAAGAGCCTCTCAGTCCTCCGACTTTCCGGAGCTCATGCCCTCCTTGATGAGGTCCATGACCGTGGAGTCGGCGAGCGTCGTCACGTCGCCCACTTCCCGGTTCTCCGCCACGTCCCGCAGCAGCCGGCGCATGATCTTGCCGGACCGCGTCTTGGGCAGCTCCTTGACGATCATGATCTGGCGCGGCTTGGCGATCGGACCGATCTCCTGGGAGACGTGCGTGCGCAGTTCCTGGACCAGTTCCTTGCCCTCGCCGATCTCGTCCGCCTCGTGGATCGCGTCCGCTCGCAGGATCACAAAGGCGCAGACCGCCTGCCCGGTCGTCGCGTCGTTGGCGCCGACGACCGCCGCCTCCGCGACCTTCGGGTGCGACACCAGAGCCGACTCGATCTCCGTCGTCGACAGCCGGTGCCCGGACACGTTCATCACGTCGTCGACGCGGCCGAGCAGCCAGATGTTGCCCTCCTCGTCCTTCTTCGCGCCGTCGCCCGCGAAGTAGAGGTTCTCGAACCGGGCCCAGTAGGTCTCCTTGTACCGCTCCGGGTCGCCCCAGATGCCGCGCAGCATCGACGGCCAGGGCTTGTCGAGAACGAGATAGCCACCCCCGCCGTCCGGCACGGAGTGCGCCTCGTCGTCGACGACGTCGACCGAGATCCCGGGAATGGCCTTCTGGGCGGAGCCCGGCTTCAGTGCGGTGACGCCGGGCAGCGGGCTGACCATGATCGCGCCGGTCTCGGTCTGCCACCAGGTGTCGACGATCGGCGCCTGGTCCCCACCGATCACCCGGCGGTACCAGATCCACGCCTCGGGGTTGATCGGCTCGCCGACGCTCCCCAGCAGGCGCAGGGACGACAGGTCGAACTTGCCGGGGATCGCCTCGCCCCACTTCATGAAGGTGCGGATCGCCGTCGGCGCGGTGTAGAGGATCGTCACCTTGTAGTCCTGGACGATCTCCCACCAGCGCCCCTGGTGTGGCGTGTCCGGCGTGCCCTCGTACATAACCTGGGTGGCGCCGTTGGCCATGGGTCCGTAGACGATGTACGAGTGGCCGGTCACCCAGCCGATGTCGGCGGTGCACCAGTAGACGTCGGTGTCCGGGTGCACGTCGTGCACGACGGAGTTCGTGTACGCGCACTGCGTCAGATAACCGCCGGTCGTGTGGAAAATCCCCTTCGGCTTCCCGGTGGTCCCTGACGTGTAGAGGATGAAGAGCGGGTGCTCCGCCTCCATCCCGACCGCCTCGTGGGTGTCGTCCGCCTTGTCGAGCGCTTCGTGCCACCACAGGTCGCGGTCGTTCCACTCGACGTCCTGCCCGGTCCGCTTGATGACGAGGACGTGCTCGACCGTCGTCTCGCCCTTGGCGAGGGCCGCGTCAACCGCCGGCTTCAGCGCCGCCGGCGCCCCTCGCCGGTAGCCGCCGTCGGACGTGATCACGAGCTTGCACTTGGCGTCCAGGATGCGGGTGAACAGCGCCTCAGAAGAGAACCCGCCGAACACGACCGAGTGCGGTGCACCGATGCGGGCACAGGCCAGCATGGCGACGGCCGCCTCCGGGATCATCGGCAGGTAGATCGCCACGGTGTCGCCCTTGCCGATTCCCAGGTCTTGCAAGGCGTTTGCCGCCTTCTGCACCTGTTGGTGCAGCTCCGCATACGTGATGTCCCTGGTGTCGCCGTCGGGCTCGCCGACGAAGTGGATGGCCACCTTGTCGCCGTTGCCGGCCTCCACGTGCCGGTCGACGCAGTTGTATGCGGCGTTGAGCTCTCCGTCGGCGAACCACGACGCAAACGGAGCCTTGCTCCAGTCGAGAACTTCGGTGAAGTCCTTGCTCCAGGTCAGCCGGGTGCGCGCCTGCTCGGCCCAGAAGCCCTCGTAGTCGGACTCGGCCTTCGCGTAGAGGTCCTCGGTGCCGTTCGCCTGGGCCGTGAACTCCGGGTCCGGCGGGAACGAGCGGTCCTCGTGCCCGAGGTTCTCGAGGGTCTGGTGCGACGTCTCGGTCGTCATGGCATCTCCTGCGACGGTGCTGGGGCTGAGCTGGTATGCGTGGGCGCGCGTTTGGGGGTACGCGCCTCACCTGCCAACCTACTCAACGGGTATGCGGCCGGCGCGGGCAAGGGGCCGGTCACCTCGACCGGCCCGGCGGTAAATCCCTGAGGCGAACGGCGCCCGGCCCAACGGTGGGTGGGCAGCAGGTGAACACTGGCTGAACACCTGGTCAGGAGCCTGTCGGACCACCGGTCGGGTCAGAAGACTCGACGGGATGACCGCCGCAACCGTCACCCTCGCGCTCGTCGTCGTGGTGGCGCTCGCCTTCGACTTCACCAACGGCTTCCATGACACGGGAACGCCATGGCCACCTCCATCGCCACCGGCGCACTGCCCCAAAGCTCGCTGTCGCGCTGTCGGCGGTCCTCAACCTGGTCGGCGCCTTTCCCTCCGTCGAGGTGGCGCTGACCGTCACCAACGCGGTCATCAACATCCAAACCAGCAAGGGCGCGCCCAGGCCGGAGCTACTCACCGACGGAGGCTCGGCGCTGCTGCTCATCGTCCTGGCCGGCCTCGTCGGCGGCATCGTCTGGAACCTGCTCACCTGGCTGCTCGGTCTGCCGTCGTCCTCGTCGCACGCCCTGTTCGGTGTCCTCATCGGTGCCGCCATCGCCGGCCTCGGCGTAAGAGGGGTCAAGTGGGTCGGAGACGGCAGCAAGCTCGACGGCGTCCTCGGCAAGGTCGTGCTTCCGGCCGCCATGTCGCCGCTCATTTGCCGGCCTCGTCGCCGGAATCGGCACCCGGCTGATTTACAAGGCGGTCGCCGGCGTCGCTACCCGCTTCACGGACCAGGGCTTCCGTCTTGGCCAGATCGGCAGCGCGTCGCTGGTCTCGCTGGCCCACGGCACGAACGACGCCCAGAAGACGATGAACGTCATTACCCGTGCTCTCCTCGCCGCCGGCGAGTGGACCGACACCGCCTCAATCCCGTTGTGGGTCAAGGTCACCGGTGCGCTAGCTATCGGCCTCGGCACGTATGCCGGGGGCTGGCGGATCATCCGCACGCTCGGCAAGGGACTGGTCGAGATCTCGCCGCCACAGGGGATGGCCGCCGAGAGCGCTTCGGCTGCCGTGATCCTCAGTTCCAGCCACTTGGGTTTCGCCCTCTCCACGACGCACGTCGCGACTGGGTCGATTCTGGGGAGCGAGGTCGGTCGCCGGGGGCCGACGTCCGCTGGGCGCTCGCCCTCCGGATGGTCACCGCCTGGCTCATCACGCTGCCGGCCGCGGGTGTCGTTGGTGCGCTCATGTGGTACGTCGGCCATGCCATCGGTGGACTGGCCGGATCTGTCGTGGTCGTCGCGATCCTGGTGGGACTGGCGATCTGGATGTGGCGGCGATCGCGGCGTCAGCCGGTGAACGCTGAAAA
>JBKPQA010000205.1:0-29825 GCA_046733835.1 Actinomycetota bacterium | reverse complement strand
ATCCCGTCGAGCAGTGCCCGCACGGACGCGATGTACTCGCGCGGCCACTGGTAGGCGGCGATTCGGCTGATCGCCTCGGCCAGCCGCACGACCGCATTGGCGTCGTTCGGGACCGATCCGTGTCCGGCCCGCCCTCGGGCGTGCAGGCGGAGCCACAGAATGCCCTTCTCCGCCGTCTGCAGCAGGTACGCGCGCGTCGGCTCTCCGGTCCCGGCGCGGGGCACGGTGACGCTGTACCCACCCACCTCGGAGATCGCCTCCGTGACGCCATCGAACCACCCGGGATGATGGTCGACCACCCAATGGCTGCCCAGGCGCCCACCGGACTCCTCGTCGGCGAAGAACGCGAACGTCATGTTCCGCGAAGGCTTTTCGCCGGTGCGGGCGAGGTCCCTCAGGGTGGCGATGATCATTGCGTCCATGTTCATCATGTCGACGGCACCCCGGCCCCAGATGCAGCCGTCGCGCTCCTCGCCGGAGTACGGGTGGACCTGCCAGTCGGCGGCGTCCGCGGGGACGACGTCGAGGTGGCCGTGGACCGCGAGACCGGGTCGCGAGGGGTCCGATCCCTCGACGCGGACCATCACCGAGGCCCGACCTGGCTGGCTCTCGACGAGGACGGGGTCGAGGCCGACGTCGGTGAGCTGTTCCATGACGTACTCGGCGGTCTTGCGCTCGCCGGGGCCCGAGCCGTCACCGTAGTTCACCGATTCGAAGCGGATAAGGTCGGCGCAGATCCGGGCGACTTCGTCCTCGGGAGCGGGTGCGGCGCCCTGCTGGTCGTCCATCGCTCCACCCTAAGTCTCGGCCCCCGGCGAGGGTCCGCCATGATGGCGGGCGTGGACGACACCCCGACGTTGGTCATCGGCCGGGTCGTCACACCGGAGCGCGTTCTCGACGACGGAGCCGTCGTCATCGAGGGCGACCGCATCTCGTGGGTCGGTCGTCGCGCCGGCCTGGACGACCGGTCCGCCGAGCTGGCCGATGACGCGGACGAGGCCCACACCATTCTCCCCGGGCTGGTGGACGTCCACTGCCACGGCGGCGCGGGAGGAGAGTTCGGTGCCAACCCGGACGCCGGGCGGACGGCGGCCAGGCACCACCTGACGCATGGCACCACCTCGCTCGTCGGGTCTCTCGTGTCGGCGCCGGGTCCGTCCCTGGTCGCCGGTGTCGCCGCCTGCGCCGAACTGGTGGCCGCCGGTGTGCTGGCCGGCATCCACCTCGAAGGACCGTTCCTCTCGGTGGCTCGGTGCGGCGCGCAGGACCCCGCGGCGCTCGTCGACCCCGACCCGACCCTCGTCGACGCTCTCGTCACCGCGGCTCAGGGCGGACTCCTCCAGATGACCTTCGCTCCGGAACGAGCGGGCGCCGCTGAGCTGGTCGACCAGCTGGCCGCCGCCAGCGCGATCCCGGCGGTCGGGCATACGGACTCCGACGCCGTCGTCGCTCGACGCGCGCTTGACCGCGTTCTCGACCGCGGGCTGCGAGGCGGACGTCCACTGGTCACCCACGTGTTCAACGGAATGCCGCCGCTACACCACCGGTCCCCCGGTCCGGTGGCAGCCGCGCTCGGGTCGGCCGCCCGCGGTGAGGCGGTTCTGGAAGTGGTCGGCGACAGCGTGCATCTGGCCGCCGAGACCGTGCGGATGCTCTTCGAGACTGTCGGTCCCGACAGCCTCGCGCTCATCACCGATGCGATGGCGGCGTCCGGTATGCCCGAAGGCCGGTACCGCCTCGGCGGCCGGGACGTGGTCGTCGAGGGCCGCACCGCCCGGCTGGCCGACGGGGGTGCGATCGCCGGTGGGGTGGCCACCCTCCTTGATGTCCTCCGCTGGTGCGTGACCGAGGTCGGAGTGCCGCTTCTGGACGCCGTGTCCGCGGCGAGCCGCACCCCTGCGGCCGTGATGGGCTGGACTGACGTGGGCACGCTCGAGGCCGGACGACGGGCCGACCTCGTAGTCGTCGACGACGGCTATCAGCCGGTACGCGTGCTCCGTGCCGGTGCGTGGGTGACCTGACGTGCATACCGCGGCTGCCGCCGCTGCGGCTTCAGTGGCCACGCAACAGCTTGAGGACCGCCTTCTCCACGACGAGCCGGCCCTTGGGTGACAACGGTTCCCCGGCGAGCGCCCGCTTGCGGTCCGCCCTGCTGAGTCGCTTGAAGAGCCGCCCCGTGGTGGCCAGGGTGGTCCCAGAGCTGTGCTTCTCGAAGACGACCGGATCGACGTAGGACCGCCGGGCGACGGCCGGTGTGTTGCCGAGCTGCTCGGACACCAGCTTGACGACCTGACGCTCCGTCCTCGCGGCCGCCGTCTTCGACGGCGTGGTCGGTCGGCTCCTCTTGTCTGCTGCCCGCTTGCGAGCCTCGGCTACGGCCTTCGGGTTCTGCCCGTTCTCCACCGACAGCGCGGCCAAGGCCGTTGCGGCAGTCACCGTCGCCGCCCACGTCCGCAGGTCCTTGACTGTGAAGTTCGAGCCCGTGAGCGCCTTGAACTCGGTGTTGACGTCACTCCCGGTGACCTCGCGCCAGTGCTGCCCGTCGCGGTACTGGAGGAGCCGTTTTCCCGGCGCGTGACTCTCCTTGAGCGCGCGAATCGCCAGTGCGAGCGCCGGATCCTTCACCGTCGCGTCGCGTTGCACGCCCGACTTGGCGGGAAAGCGGAAGTGGACGCGGTCGCCGTCCACGGTGACGTGCTTGCGGTAGAGCGTGGTCACGCCGTGGGTCCCGTGCTCCTGCTCGTACTCCTCCCCGCCGGTGCGGAACAGACCGAGGTCGAGCATCCGCAGCGCCACGGCGATCACGCGTTCGCGAGACAGTCCCTCCTGCCGCAGGTCGCGCCGGACCCGTCGCCTCATGTCAGGCAGCAGTGGAACGAGCTCCTGCACCCGGTCGTGCTTGGCCCGGTCGCGGATCTCTCGCCAGACGGGGTGGTACAGGTACTGCCGTCGACCGGCGTCGTCGGTACCGACGGCCTGGATGTGGCCGTTGGGATGGGGGCAGATCCAGACGTCTTTCCAGGCCGGTGGGATGACGAGTGAGTCGATCCGCTCCTTGGTCTCGTCGTCGACCGGCCGGCCGTCGTCGTCCCGGTAGCTCCATCCCTTGCCGCGGCGGACCCGGTGTAGACCCGGACCCCCGAGTTTGCTGCGTCGCAGGCGCACCTCGTGACTGTCGCACAGGTCCCGGGCCAACGCGCGTCGGCGTAATCCGACATCGACCAACGCATGGCGTGTAGGGAGGATTGAAAATTCGTGTTCGGGGCAGGATGTGGATACGGCCGATGGTTATGAGGTCCGGACCAGCGTCGACCGAGCCCCGGTGGCTTCAGCTCGAGAGGCCATCGGGGCGCCGGCCGTGCATGACCGGTCTCGCCTGCTCACCCGGCGTCCGGCCCCTCCACCAGCCACCACGCCGCATACGGGGTGAGCCAGTACCGACCTTCCGCGTCCGGCTGCACCCTCCTCTCCGACATCGCGTCCCAGGGGTCGGCGAGACCCAGTTCGGCTACCCGCCACGCAGGGTACGGGCGTGACTCCTCGGTGATGTTGTAGAGGCACACCATCGGCCCGGTCGGGTCCCGGCGCAGGGTGGCGAGGACGCCGCCCTCGTCCACCGGCAACACCTCGCTGCGCACACTCGCGTGCAGCTCCGGCCGGCCAGCGCGGACCCGCGCCAGGTGGACCATTCCGCTGAAGACGCGGCCCGCCACGGTGCGCCGGTCGTGCCGTTGCTCGACGCGGCGCCAGTCCAGCCGTGGCCGGTGCGCCCATCGGTTGTCGGTCTCGTGGCCGTCCTCGGCGGCCCAGCCGGGGTCGTTGGCCATTCCCAGCTCGTCGCCACTCCAGATAACCGGAATGCCGCCCCAGGCATACACGATGGCGTGGGTCAGGAAGAACCGACCGAGTGCCCGGTCGATCTCCTCGGGCCGGCCCGCCGCGGACAAGCCGGTCAGCGCGGCGGTGGTCCCGCTGATGCGCCGGTCGCCGGTCGCCGGGTTCTCCTGGAAGACCAGACCGTGGGCGGTGGAGCCGGGATAAAGCCCGGAGTACCAATCCGAGAGGAACCGCCGGTGGTGGTATCCGCTGAGTCCGACGCCGCCCGCGTCCTCGTCGGTGATGGCCCACCCGATGTCGTCGTGACAGCGCACATACGTAATCCAGGCCGCCGACGTCGGTGCCGGGGGCAGGCGCTCCAGGGTGTGCGCCGCCAGCCGGCTGTCGGCCGTGGCCAGCATCGACCAGATCTGGACCATGAGCGTGTTGTGGTATGCGAGGTCGCTCACCTTGCCGTGGTGCCGACCGGCGCCGAGGTACTGCACGAGGTCATGCGGCGCGACGATCGCCTCGGCCTTGAAGGCGAGCGCCGGGCAGGCGATGCGGGCTACCGTCCTGAGGACCTGGGTTACGGCGTGGACCTCGGACTCGTTCTGGCAGGTCGTCCCCATCCGCTTCCACAGGAACGCGATGGCATCAAGGCGGAGGACCTCCACGCCGAGGTTGGCGAGAAACAGGATGATCTCGGCGAACTCGACGAGGACGTCGGGGTTCGCCCAGTTGAGGTCCCACTGCCAGGAGTTGAACGTCGTCCAGACCCACTGCTGCATGTCCTCGTCCCAGGAGAAGTTCCCGGGAGCGAAGTCCGGGAAGACCTCGGGCAGGGTGCGCTCGTATGCGTCGGGCTCGGTCCGGTCGGGAAACCGGTGGAAGTAGTTCTGGTAGTGGGTCTCACCCGCCCGGGCCCGCACCGCCCAGTCGTGCTCGCGGGCCACATGGTTCAGGACCAGGTCCAGGACCAGGCTGATCCCGTTCTCCCGCAATGTGGTCGCGAGGTGCTGGAGGTCCTCGACCGTCCCGAGGTCGGAGCGCACGGACCGGTAGTCCCGGACCGCATACCCACCGTCGTTGTCCCCGGAGCGGGTCTCGAGGAGTGGCATGAGGTGCAGGTAGGTGACCCCGAGCTCCCGCAGGTACGGGATCTTGTCCTCGACTCCCTTGAGGTTCTCGGCGAACCGCTCGGCGTATGCGGCGTAGCCCACCATGTGCGGGAGCTGCAGCCAGTCCGGTTGCAGCGACCGCCGGATATCGAGGACGTGCAGGTCGTGCGGCCGCTCGACATAGGCGTCGTGGGCCAGCGCGATGAGCCGGTCCGAGAGCGGCACGGCCGTCTCGTGCCCGTAGAGCATCTCGAGCGCCTCGACCAGGTCGCGGCGGCGGCGCTCGACGCGAAGCTGGAACAGCTCCTCGCGGTCGGCGCTGGCGGGCATGTCCGCATCCAATCGCACCGGCGTCGGGCGGTGGTAGGCGCTCGAGGGAAAGCCAGTCGTCCCACCGGCGGTGTCTCTCCGGCGTGCGCACTTGATCGTGCGGAGTTTCCGACGCTCTGGCGTCGGAAAGTTCCCACGATCCTCTCTGGGCGCGGCACTCAGCGCGCCGTGCGCGACCGATCCGATCGACAGTGCAGAGCGCATCTATCTCTGTTCATCATCCGCATTAATGTGCTAGGAATGGAGGGACCCGTCCGCGTCGAGGAGAGGGGCGCTGGTGCCCACCCCGGAAACCGGCTCCGTCGCATACCCGCATCTCTTCGAGCCCATCACCGTCGGCACCATGCGGCTGCGAAACCGGGTCATGCTGCCGCCGCACGCTTCGGCGATCGGCAACATCTACGGCACTGACGAGGACGCCGAGCGCAATATCGCCTACTTCGAGGAGCGGGTGCGCGACGACGGCGTGGCCTGGGTCGCCAGCCTCTCCACCCACGTGCGGAACACCCTGATCCCGGGCTTCGAGCCAACCGGCGTCGGCGCAGCAACCCTGGGGTTCTTCCGGTTGCCCTTCTTCGTCGAGCGCGTGCAGGACTTCTCCCACGCCCTGCACCGGCACGGCGCGACGGTGTCGGTGCAGATGGTGCACCAGGGCGGGATGCCGCACGGCGCCTCGCCGGTGATGAGCGCACCGGTCATCAACCTCATGCCGCACGTGATGGACGAGGACGATCTCGACGCGTTCGTTCGCGAGTACGCCGCGTCCGCCCGGCTGTCCCTGGAGGGGCGCGCAGACGGCGTCGAGGTCCATCTGAACCACGACGACATCCACGAGTGGTTCCTCTCCCCCTTCACCAACCAGCGCACCGACAAGTACGGTGGCTCGCTCGAGAACCGGTGTCGGTTCGCCGTCGAGACGCTGCAGGCCATCCGCGACGAGGTGGGCACAGCCATGACCGTCGGTGTCCGCCTCAACATCCGGGAGGAGGTGCCCGGCGGCTACGACACCGATGGGGGTGTCGAAATTGCGCAGTACCTCGAGTCGACCGGTCTCATCGACTACGTGCACGGAGTGGTGGGGTCGCCGTGGGGCAACCCCAGCTACATCCAGCCGACCTACTTCGATCCCGCTCAGTGGTCCGCGCTGGCCGGCCACCTGAAGGCGGCCCTCTCCGTGCCGGTCGTCCACACCGGCCGAATCAACGGACCCGACGTCGCGGAGCGGGTCCTTGCCGCGGGTCACGCGGATCTCGTCGGCATGGCGCGGGCGCACATCGCCGAGGGCCGGATACTCCAGAAGGCGCGAGAGGGCCGGGTGGCGGAGATCCGGCCGTGCGTGGGCGGCAACGAATGCATCAGCCGGCGCTACGTCGAGGGCCTCGGTTTTGGCTGCGCGGTCAACCCGCGCACGAGCCATGAGGTCGAAGGCCCGTGGCCGCGGGTCCGGGGCACGCGCAGCCTCCTCGTCGTGGGCGGGGGTCCAGCGGGGATGGAGCTCGCTGCGCTGAGCCGGGAGGCGGGCCACGACGTCACCCTGTGGGAGGCCGAGGATGAGCTCGGCGGGCAGCTCCGGTTCGCGGCCATGGCACCGCGACACGAGATGTATGCGGCGTATCTCGGCTGGCAGCGGCGGCGGCTTCGCGACCTTGGCGTCGAAGTCAAGCTCGGCCATCGTGCCGCAGTAGACGAGGTGGCCGGCCACAGCGCCGACGTCGTGGCGGTGGCCACCGGGGCCAGAGCACGGGTGCCGCAGATCCGGGGGGCGGATGGCGGATCCGTCGTCGACATCCGCGACGTCATGGTCGGCCGGGCGACCGTCGGTCGGCGAGTGCTCGTCGTGGCTCAGGACGACCACGTGCCGCCGCTGTCGGTCGCCGACCTGCTCTCCAGCCATGGACACGATGTCGTCGTGGTCTACGCGACCGCCGGTCCCGCTCCCCTGCTCGGTCGGTACATCCTCGGCGGCATCCTCGGGCGGCTCGACGCTCAGGGGGTGCGGATGCGGTTCATGGAGGAGGTCGTCTCGATTGCCGCCTCGGGGGTCGTCGTCCGCAACGTCTACTCGCTGCGCGAGGAGACGGTCAGTGGCTTCGACACCGTGGTGCTCGCCTGTGGTGGCGTGTCCGACTCGGCCTTGTACGACGCTGTCAAGCCGCGCCGGCCGGCCGTCCACATCCTCGGTGACGCGTACGCGCCGCGCCGCCTGGTCTTCGCCACCAAGCAGGCCTACGCCCTCGCCGAGCTTCTCGTTCGATCGTGAGCCCGGAGCAAACCCCACTCGCCAACCGAGACCTACTCGCATACGGAGGAAGCATGCTGCTGAAGGACAAGGTCGCCCTCATCACGGCCGGAGCGTCGGGGATGGGTCGAGCCGGCGCCGAGCGGTTCGCCGCCGAGGGCGCTCACGTCATCGTCGTGGACTTCAACGAGACCAATGCGAAGGAGACGGTCGACGGGATCGTCGAGGCCGGCGGCAGTGCGGCGGCGGAGATCTGCGACGTGCGCGACCTTGCCGCCCTCAAGGCGCTGGCCCAGCGGGTCGAGAAGGAACACGGCGCGCTGCACGTCCTCTACAACAACGTGGGGATACCCGGCGCCGCCGGCCTGGAGCTCACCCAGGAGGAGTGGGACTTCGGGTTGGAGGTCAACGCTCGCGCGTCGTTCTTCCTCAGCGGCTACCTCACGCAGGCTCTCAAAGCCGCGCACGGGGCGTCGGTGATCTTCACCTCCTCGACCTCGGGGCTGATCGGGTCGCCGTTCAGCCCGATGTACTCCTTCACGAAGGGCGGCATCATCGCGCTGGTGCGGTCCATGGCGCTCGCGTGGGCGGCTGACGGCATCCGGGTGAATGCCATCGCGCCCGGATCCGTCGAGACCCCCGGGCTGCCGGCCTTCTTCCGCACCGACGACCCCGAGGAGATCGAAGCGCGCAAGAAAACGTTCTTCGCCACCATCCCGATGGGCCGGGCCAGCCAGCCCGAGGAGATCGCCGGTGTGGCGCTGTTCCTCGCCAGCGACCTGTCCAGCTACGTGACCGGCGTGACCATCCCCGTGGACGGTGGCATCACCGCGAAGTAGCCGCTAGCCCGCGGCGGCGCGGGCGGCCGCCACGAGCAATGCGGCGACCTCCGGCTTCTGGATGTCGGAGTGCGCCCCGGCGAAGGGACCGGCACTGGTGTCGTTGATGACGAAGTTCGCGTCGATCCGGTGGAACTGCCCCGGCGCGAACGCCTCCTGACCGGTCAACGGGAGTGCGAGATCCTGCGCTGGTACGCCCCGGTAGCCGTCGGCGCCCATGCCGCCCCACCGACTCGCGACCTCGGAGTCCTGGTTGTCCTGCTGGGCGAGGAACGACGCCTTGGGGTACCAGTTCCCCACCGCCCAGTCGGCGGACGTGAACGTCGCGCAGAGCGGTCCCTTGACGCGGTTCTGAAACCCGGAGAGCGCACCGCGGATGCCGAGGTCGGAGGAGCCGTCACTGAACGACCAGTGCGAGAACGCGCCCTGTACGAGCGTCAGGGACGCGACTGGGCTCTGCTCCGGGCTGGGGATGCCCGCGAGCGAGAACGCCACGAGTCGGGCACCGAAGCTGTGTCCGATGAGGTGGACCCGCACGGTAGGGGCGGCGGCTTGTAGCGCGACGAGGAACGCCCCGAGCCCGTCGCGGCCGATGTCTCCGGCTCGCGCCTTCATCTGGAAGTAGGACCCCACTCGCAGCGCGTCCTTGGCGCCGTTCCACACCTTGCCGAAGAAGTCGCCGATGCCCTGGACGTCGCCCTCGGCAGGAGCGCTGCCCATGACGATGGACAGCTTTCCGTATGCGTCGCGGGGGTCGTCGGCGGCGAACAGCGCCGTCTCGCCCGCGTCCTCGGTCGACGCCTTCGCGGTCGGCGGGGTCGCGAAGACCTTGCCCAGCAGCGCATGGAACTCCTCCAACCGCTGCTGTTGGACCTCCTGAGGCTCTCCGGAGGCGACTCCCTCGAGTCCCGCGTCGACGAGCTGGCCCATCCGCTTGACGTCGTCGCGGTCGGAACCGGAGAGGCCCTCGGCCAGCGAGGCCGCGATGGCGTTCCCGGTGACCGCGGCGTCGGCCTGTCCCGGCGGCGGGGGGACGGCGTCACTCGAGCGGGGCAGGTCCCGCTCGGCCTCGGCTGGGGGGTCGGGGAACCACAACGACGGCCAGTAGACGCCGAGGAACCGCGCGGAGCTGGGAGCTCCAGGACTCGCCTGGAGCAGGGCGAACATGCCGCGGTAGAGCTGGTCGGCCATCCCCTCCGCGTTGCCCCATCCGTGCGACAGAACGAAGAGGTCC
This sequence comes from Actinomycetota bacterium, assembly GCA_046733835.1. Classification (GTDB taxonomy): domain Bacteria; phylum Actinomycetota; class Actinomycetes; order Actinomycetales; family Dermatophilaceae; genus Lapillicoccus. The sequence goes on along the minus strand of JBKPQA010000205.1, from coordinate 20,246 downwards.
TGGGTGCCGCTGTCCCGAATCTGGGTCACCAGCGTGGCGACGTCCTGCCCACCCGCGGCCACCCCGCCTTTCTCGTCGAACCGCAGCTGCCAGTAGGCGCCCGCCGATCCGTCCATCGTCACTCCTCTCGGCTCTTCCTGTTCAGCTGTCGGCCAGCATCCGCATGGCATCGACGAGACCCGCCCCCTGCGCATACCGGTCTCGTCCGAGGTCGGTCGCCGTGCGCATCAGCAGCGCCTTCACCTCTGCGGGCCGACCGATGAACTCCGGCCGGCACGACAGGAACCCCGCGATGACCCCTGAGACGTGTGGGGCCGCCGCGCTGGTGCCGCTCTGCTCCGCATACGACAGCGACCTGCGCACTCCCCGTCCGGTTAGCCCGGCGCTGTTGCGCACCAATCCCGTTGCGGCAGAGCAGATCCACTCGCCCGGGGCGACGACGTCCGGCTTGGGGCGGCCGTCGAGGGTCGGCCCCTTGGAGGACGTCCAGGAGATCCCGAACACGTGCGGCGCCTCACGATGGGTCGATCCGACGGTGATGCAGGCGGCCGCGTGGCCCGGCTCGGTGACCGAGGCGAGCACGCCGACGGACTGCTTCGAGGACTGCGGCGAGATCGTCTGCCCGTTGTTGCCGGCCGAGATGACGACGACCACCCCGGACGCGCTGAGCTCGTCGATGCGCTGGCACAGCGGCGAGAGCCCGGCGGCGTAGTGCGACGGGTCCCAGTCCGCGCCGAGGCTGAGGTTGACGCCGTGGATGCGCAGGTTCTGCCGGCTGGTGTTCACCTCACGGAGGATGTACTCGATGGCCCGGATGACCGCGGCCGACGACGTCACCGCAGCGCCCTGGATCTGCCGGAAGACCTTGAGACTGACCAGCTCGCACTCCTGCGCCATTCCCGCGAGCGGACCGACGTTGGTGCGCCGGACGAATCCCCCGTCGACCGGCTCCATCGAGTCGGCCACGACCGGTGTGCTGCCCTCGGGGCAGGCGCCGGCGATGATTCCCGCGACGTGGGTGCCGTGACCGACCTCATCCGTAAGCGGCGAATCCGGGACGCCGTCCGTGAACGGCATGTTCGGCTGTACCAGCCGCGAGAAGTCCCGGTGGAGGCCTCCCGTCCGCGGGAGCTGGTCCGCTGGTATCCGACCTTCTCGCGCCAACTCCAGCGCCGAGAAGTGGCCGTGCGCGGCGTCGATCCCGGTGTCGATGACGGCCCAGACGATGCCGGATCCGTTGGCGTTGAACGCGCGTCGCGCCGCATCGACCTTCACCGTCGGCGCCGACCGGTCGACCTGGGCGAACAGCACGTAGTCCGGCCACGCGTGCCGGATCACGGGTGGTCCGGTCCGGCGGTCCTGGTCCATCTGGACGAGCCGTTGCAGGCCGGCCCGCGTCATCACGCACTGGTACAGCGAACCGGTGATCGACTCCTTGGTGGCCGCATCGTCGTCGGCGGAACGCCACCACGTGTCCCAGAGCGCATCGAACGTCTCTTGCTGCGCGCTCAGGCCACCCGGGAACGACGAGTCCAGCTCGAGGACTACGACCACCGGCTGCTCGTCCGGCGGCCCGCCCTGGTCGAGCGACCGGTCGCGCGGTGACGGCGTTGCGAGGTCGCCGATGATCGGCGAGCGGCCCCGGCCGGCCGAGACGCCGGTCACGCGGACACTAGGGTCCGGCGGCTCGTTCACCGTCAACGTCGGCCCCTTTCCCCTGAGCGGGACTCAGCATTCCGCACGCCACACGTGGACGCACGCATATCCGAGAAGTCGCCGGTGCGGTTCAGCCCAGGTCAGCCAGGACGCCCTCGATGCGGCGTCGCGCCATCTCTGGCGTCCCGGGTCCGGGCAAGACGTAACGCCGTCCCGTTTCGATGGCCGCGCAGACCTGCGCCGCGACCGTGGCCGCGTCGACCGGTTCCAGGGTCAGCTGGAAGTCCGGTGGCGGCAACGACCCGCCGCCGGCCGAGCCGACCAGCTCGGCCGGCCGGTTTCGCTCCGCGTCGCGGATCCGGGTGGGCACTGGGCCGGGGCATAACACGGTGACGCCGACGTCGGCGCCGACCGTCGCCAGCTCCTCGACGAGGACCTCGGACAGCCCGACGACGGCATGCTTCGAGGCGGCGTATGCGGCGTTGCCTCCCCCCGGGACGGGCGCCAGTCCGGCGATCGAGGACGTGTTGACGACATGCCCACTGCCTTGCGCGACGAGGTGGGGGACGAACGCGCGGATCCCGTTGACGACCCCGAGGAGGTTCACGTCGAGGGTCCAGCGCCAGTCCTCGGCCGGCTGCTCCCAGACGGGCAGGCGCGGCGTGATGACCCCGGCGTTGTTGCAGAGCACGTCGACGTGCCCCAGCTCGCCGAGAGTCCGGGAAGCGAGCCGCTGGAGGGCATCGGGGTCGCGGACGTCCGTCACCTGCCCGACGACGGGGCCTCCCGCGGCCGTCATCTCGTCGACCGCCTGGCCCAGCGCTCGGTCCTCGACATCGGCCGCAACTACCGCGAGCCCACGCCGTAGGAACTCCTCGGCCAGACCCCGCCCGATGCCGCTAGCGGCGCCGGTGACGACGGCGACCTGGCCGGCCTTCAGTCTCATCGCGACCTCACCTCGCCAGCTTCGGCACGACGTCCGTCCCGAACGTTTCGAGCTGCTGCATTGCGTCGCGGTGCGGCAGCCCCGGCCAGTGCGGCTTGAACACGAAGTCGGTCATCCCAAGGTCCGCCTCGAGGGCGCCCAAGGCGTCCGCGCACTCGGCGGGGCTGCCGACGAGGAACCGGTCCTCGATGTCGGTCCGAAGCTCCTCGCCGGACTGCACGGGAGTGTTCTCTCCCGACAGCCCCCACTTCCGATAGACGTCGTACCGCGCTCGATACCGCACCAGCGCCGCCTCGAACCCGGCCTCCTTCGACGACGCGAGAAGCAGCTCCCGGCGGACGGGAAATGCTCCGTCCAGCGGCAGGTCGGCCGCCGCTCGCGTGTCGAGGAAGAGCCGGCGGAGCTCGGCCAGCTCGGTATGCGTTGGGAAAGGCGGCGCGTACCAGGCGTCTCCCAGCCGCGCGGCTCTACGGACCGCACTGGAGGCCTGGCCGCCGACCCAGACCGGCGGCCCGGCTGGTTGCATCGGAAGCACCGACGGCCGCGCCCCGCGAACGGTGTGGAAGCGGCCCTCGACCGTGACCTCGCCGCCGCTCCACAGCGCCCGGACGATCCGCAGCGACTCCTCGAACCGGGCCACCCGCGTGCCCGGCTCCACCCCGAACGCGTCGAACTCGTGCGCGCTGTAGCCCAGGCCGACCCCGAACACGGCGCGGCCGTCGCTGAGGACGTCGAGGGTTGCCATCTGCTCGGCGATGTCGACCGGGTTGACCATGGACAGGAGGACGATCCCCGTGGCGGCCCGCATGGCCGGGGCAATCGCCGCGAGATGCGTCAGCCACGGAACCGGCTGGTAGTAGCGGAGCTCCGACCCGAGGAAGTGCTGGCCGCACACCATGAGGTCGAACCCGAGCTCCTCCGCGGTGCGCACCAGCTCTTCGTGTTCCCGTACCTGCTGGCGTGGCTCGACGCTCGCGTCGTAGACCGACGTGAGGAGGATGCCGAACTTCACGACGCAGTCCCGTCCCGGACCAGCTCGGCCTGCGCCAGCGGCGTGTGCAGGTGCGCGCCGAAGAGGTCGGAGCAGAACGGGTCGCTGCTGGACGACCACCGCACCAGCGAGACCTTGGCCGCCCGGATCCGGTCGTCCCACCACACGCCCTTGACCTGGTCCGTCGGCACGGCGTACGCGGCGGCCACCCCCTCGACGGTAAGCAGCGTGGACGCGCGGGCCGCTGCATACCGCTGCTCGTCACCGAAGAAGAGGTCGAGAGTGACCGTGAACGGGCCGGCGTTCTTGCTGCGGATGACGTCCGCCGCGTCAGACAAGCGCATGCTTGGTCTCCTCGGACACGGATTCTGTTGCGGCACGTGGGAACCGCACCACGGTCGTCGGGAATGGCGCCACCGGGTCGTCGAGCGGCAGCAGGTGGTAGATCGAGAACGAGTACACCTCTGAGACCGGCACGACGACGGGCATGATCGGCGCGGCGGCGTTGCCAGCGGTGGTCTTTCGGCCGGGGTACGGGCCGATGAAGAGCCGGATGAACGCGAAGTAGGCCGCCTCCCTGGCCAGCTCCTCGGTGTCGGCGACCACGTCGACGAGAACTCCGGCCTCGTGACCGGTCACCACCGTATTCGGCTCCAGCGGCCCGAGAACGGCGTCCAGCCCGAAGATTCGGGTCGTCATGCGGAGCCGGCCGTCACGGACCGCGTTCGCGAACCGCGGCGCCGCCGCGACCGCTGCCTCCGCCGCGTCGGCCCAGGAACGCGCCTGGGCCAGCAGCGCCGGTTCGCGGACACCCAGCAGGCTGACGGCGCGGAACCCTTCCCGGCGGGCGCCCTCGATGAGCACGGTGTACGGCTGCTCGACCCACCGGGCGCCCTCGCAGCGGACCCCGTTCGTTGTCACGACGTAGGTCGCGTCGGCGAGATCGAGCAGTCCGCCCGGGTTCTCCTCCTGCGTGGGGTGCGACCGCTCGTAGAACGTGTGCGAGACGAGGGACCGGACGGTCGCGCGAGCGTCCGGTGCAGGTGATCGGACCTCCACACCGGTCTCGTCGAGACTGGCCCAGAGGCACCGACCGGAGTCACCGGGTTCGAGCGCCAGGCCGCCGCACTCGAGGAGCTTGCCGGCGAAGGCGGCGACCGCTGTGGGAATCCCTCGCAGCATCGGAAGGGCCATGAACAGGCCGATGTCGAGCGCCCGCCCGGTGATAACGCCGTCGACCCCGCGATCGAGGGCGGCCATCACCGGCTCGGGACCGATCAGCGCGACGATCCGCTCCGCGTCGTGGACGTCCTGAGCGGTCAGCCGCGGCGACAGCGCCTCGCCCGGGCCGGCGGGGACGACCGGCTGGTCGGCGGCGATGGTTGCCAGGAGCAGATGACGGTCCACCTCGGAGCGGATCACACCGACGTCGAGCGACCACCCGTTCCGGGCGCACGACGCGTCGAAGGCGTCCAGGCACGTATCGAGGTGTGGGTTTCCCCCAGCGATCCCGAACGAGAAGACGAAGGGCACGCCGTGCTCGACCGCCGCACGGACGTAGGGCTCGACGTTGGCGGCCTGGTTGGCGGACACCTGCTCGCCGGAGCCGAGCCAGTACGGTCCCCAGTCGCTCCCCGTGCCCTGCGCGACGACGACGTCCACGCCCCACTCGAAGGCGCGCGCGATATCCGCTTCGATACCGGGCACCGGCGCAATGTGGTTGACGAACGCGAGGATTCGCACCGGTCCGACCGGCTCGACGCTCATGACGCTCCTCGGGACGACATGGCTCCCGCGGCGGCCAGACGCTCGCGAAGCACGCCGGTCGCCACCTTGCCGGACGCGTTACGCGGCAGCTCGTCGACGACGTGCAGGCGGCGAGGGCGCTTGTAGCCCGCCAGCTCGCCGCGGGTCGCCTCGAGGATCGACTCCGGGGTGCGCTCCGCAGCGTCGTCGAGGACGACGACCGCGACGACGGTCTCACCCCACGTCGGGTCGGGCTCGCCGATCACGACGACGTCCGCGACCGCCGGGTCGAGGCGCAGGACGTGCTCAACCTCGGACGGGTAGACGTTCTCGCCACCGGTGATGATCATGTCTTTGAGCCGGCCGGTGACGTAGAGGTAGCCCTCGGCGTCGACGCGACCGAGGTCGCCGGTTCGAAGCCAGCCGTCGTGCAGCAGCTCCTCCGTGGCGAGTGGCATTCCGTGGTAGCCGACGCAGTTCTGGGCGGACCGCGTCCACACCTCGCCGACCTCGCCCGGGGGCAGCGATGCGTCGGTGACCGGGTCGTGGATCTCCACCTCGACCCACGGGTACGCGCGTCCGGCGGATGCGCTTCTCGGGTCACCGTCAGATCGGGCCGGGTCCGCCTCGAGCTCGGTGAAGCCGCCCGTGGTCTCGGTCATGCCGTAAACCTGTCGAAGCACCGGTCCGAAAACCGTTGTGGCGTGATGGCGGTCGGCGTCGCTGATCGGTGACCCGCCGTAGACCACGGTCCGCAGCGAGGGAAACGCCCCCGGCACCGGTCCGACCTCGCGGGCCAAGGCTCCAAGCATCGACGGCACCAGAAAGGCGTGGCTGACGCGGTCCTCGGTCAGGTGCCGCGCGATGGTGGCCGACCGGGCATCGTTGGCGAGGACGGTCGTCGCGCCGGCGGCCAGCCCGACGAGCCCCCAGCTGACGGCGCCGACGTGGAACAGCGGGGTGGCAAGGAGGCCGGTGCTCGAACCGTCCAGCGCCCACCGGTTCACCACCCCGGTCACCTTGGCGGCGAGGTTGCCGTTCGTGAGCAGCACACCCTTCGGGCGTCCGCTCGTCCCCGACGTGTAGATCTGCAGCACCACGTCCTCCGGCGAGCTCGGCCGCGCCTGCGAGGGGCCGTGAACCGAGAGCCAGGTCTCGTACTGAGGGCCCACCGCGAGCCGCAGCCGCTCGCCGTCTCCGACCGGAATCCGCTCCAGCAGGCCCGGCTCGCCGACGACGGCCACCGCGCCTGCGTCGTCGGCCACGTCGCGCAGCTCCCGATCCGAGAGCCGGGTGTTGACCGGAACCATGACCGCACCGACGCGGGCCGCGCCGAGCAGCATCTCGAACAGCCGCACCGAGTTGGGCAGCAGCACGAGCACCCGGTCACCGGCGGAGAGTCCCGCGGCGGCGAGGCCCGACGCATACCGACCGGCTCGCTCGTCCAGCTCGCCGAAGGTGACCTGCGTGCTGCCCTGCCGGAAGGCGACGCACTCACGCCGTGCGGGCGCTCGGAGGTCGGGCTGCTCGCCGAGCCGGTACCGGCTCAACGGCGCGGACCGAGGTCGGTGGGCAAGGACTGGATCGCGCGGAGCATCGCGCTGCCGCCGTAGGTCAGGTCGTCGGTGAGCAGCCGCGCCTCGGGGAACTGCTGCACCAACGTCGAGAAGACGAGCTCGCCTTCCAGGCGAGCCAGCGCGGCACCGAGACAGTAGTGCGCGCCGAACGCGAACGACAGGTGGTCCGACTTGTTCGGGCGGCGGATGTCGAGCACGTCAGGCCGGTCGAAGACGGATTCGTCGCGGTTCGCCGCACCCATGACGATGATCGCCGTCTGCCCGGCTCTGAGCTCGACGTCGTGGAGACGGAAGTCGTCCTCGACGACGCGCGGCAGGTAGTGGTGCGGGGAGTCGTAGCGGATGAGCTCCTCGACGGCACCACGGACGAGGGTCGGGTCGTCGACGAGCAGATCCCACTGGTCCCGGTTCCGTTGCAGAGCGGCGAACCCGTTGCCGAGGAGGTTGGTGGTCGTCTCGCTGCCCCCGAAGAGGATGAGCAGGTACATGGCGACGAGCTCGTCCTCGGTCATCGCCTCGTTGTCGCGATGCTCGAGCAACAGCCGGGCCAGCTCGGGCCCTTCACCGGTGGTGCGGAGGCGGTGGATCATGTCACCGACGTAGGCGCGGAAGGCGTCGATCGCCTCGTCGGCCTGGCGGAGGCTCGTGTCGTCGAGGCTGAACAGCCGGCCGATCGCCTCGGACCACTCCCAGATCATGTCGCGGTCGGACTGCGGCACCCCGATGAGGTCGACGATGACCCGGACCGGCAGCTGGTTGGCGAGGTCATGCTTGACGTCGGGCTGCGGGTTCTCGAGCATCGCCTCGACGAGGTCGTCCACGTGCTGCTGGATCGAGTCGCGGAGCATCTCGATACGCCGGGCGGTGAAGGCCCGTGAGGCGATCCGCCGCAGCCGCGCGTGTCCGGCAGCATCCTGCCGGCTCATGAAGTTGCCCTCGAAGTCGAGGACCTTGAAGAAGACGTCGTGCTGAGCGGCCGGCAGCCGACGCATCGTTGCCTCGGCCAGCTCGCCGAACCGGTAGGCGTTCTGCCCGATCGGGTGTGCGCCGCCCATCACCGCCTTGACGTCGGCGTGGTGCGTGACCAGGGTCGCCGGCCCACCCTCCCAGCGGACCACGCCGGAGCCGTGACGCCACCGTTCGTACATCGGGTACGGCCAGGCGATCGTCTCCGGATCGGCGGCGAAGAACGCGCTGATCTCTGCGTCGTCCACCCGAGGGTCCACCAACACCGAGCTGGTCGGCGACAGGTCGGCGGGCGAATTCCTTCGCATAGTTATACTAAAATACGGACCATGGTTCCCCCCTGTCAATGGGTATGGAGGCCTCGGTGATGAGGGCTGTATCGGTGGCCGTCGACGGCACTGACCGCCTCGGTGAGGGCCCGTCCTGGGACGACCGGACGGGACAGCTCACCTGGGTCGACATCGTCGGCAGGCAGGTGCACAGCTGGTCTCCGGGGGCGGACGGCCAGGCCTCCGTTTCCGTGCCGGATGAGGTGAGCCTCGCCCTTCCACGCCGCCACGGTGGTCGCGTCATGACGCAGGTCGACCGGGTGGTCCTCGTCGCCGACGACTCGTCATTGAGCACGCTCTGCGAGATCGAGGCCGACAACCCGCATACCCGGCTGAACGACGGCTGCTGCGACGACCAGGGCCGGCTGTGGGTCGGCACCTATTCGACGCGCGGCCGGCCGGAAGCCGCGGTCTACGTGGTCTATCCGGATGGCACGGTCCGCTGCGTGCTCGAGGAAATGGTTGCGGCAAACGGCGTGGAGTGGAACGCCGCTGGCGACGTGCTCCACGTCGCCGATACCGGGCGGTGCCGAATCGACCGCTTTGCGCTGCACGACGACGACGCCGGACCACGGTTGGTGCACCGCGGCACGCTGCTCGAGGAGGACGGCGCTCACGGTCGGCCGGACGGGCTGACCGTGGACGCCGAGGGGTCGGTCTGGGTGGCGATGTGGGGCGGCGGCCACGTGCGCCGCTACTCACCGGACGGCAGCCTCGCGGCCGTGGTGTCTGTACCGGTGACCTATCCGACCGCTGTCGCGCTGGGTGGCCCGGATCGACGCACACTGTTCGTCACGACGTCACGCCACCACCTCTCCGACCCTTCCGTCGAGCCCGAAGCAGGAAGCGTCCTCTCCCTGACGACTCAGGTGCCTGGCCTGCCCACTCGTCGGTTCGCCGGCTGACGGGTCCTCCTACGTGTGAAACGCCTTGACCGGCATCTATGATCATGATTAGCATGTGAACGCCGCGTTCGCTCCCCCGACCACCTCGAGGAACCCTGGTCCGTGGACTTCAGCAAAACCGCCCTGCATGAGGACATTCGCGCCGCCGTGCGCGAGATGATGGAGCCGTTCGACGACCAGTACTGGATGGAGCACGACCGCGACCACGTGTTCCCGTGGGAGTTCTACAACGCGGTCGCGAAGGCCGGCTGGCTCGGCATCACCATCCCCGAGGAGTACGGCGGTGGCGGCCTGGGGGTGACCGAGGCGGCGATCGTCGAACACGAGATCTCCGCGTCCGGCGGGGGGATGAACGCCTGCAGTGCCGTGCACATCGGGATCTTCGGTTTCGACCCGATCATCCGGCACGGCTCCGAACAGCTGAAGCAGCGCTTCTTGCCCCGGGTGCCGACGGGTGACCTGCACATCTCGTTCGCAGTCACCGAACCGGATGCCGGCACGGACACCACCGGCATTCGAACGTTCGCCAAGAAGGTGCCGAACGGCTTCCTCGTCTCGGGCAAGAAGGTGTGGATCACCAAGGCGCAGCAGGCCGAGCGCATGCTCCTGCTGTGCCGCACGACCAAGCGCGAGGACGTCGTCAAACGCACCGACGGGATGACCCTGCTGTTTGCCGAGATGGACCCCGACCACGTCCAGATCCGCGAGATTCCCAAGCTCGGTCGCAACGCCGTGAACACCAACGAGCTGTTCATCGACGACCTCTTCGTCCCGGACGAGGATGTCGTCGGCGAGGTCGGTAAGGGGTTCCGGGCGATCCTGGCCGGCCTGAACGCCGAACGCATCATCGCGGCCAACGCCGCTCTCGGCATCGGCCGTGCCGCGGTTCGGCGAGCCACCGCATACGCCAAGGACCGCCACGTCTTCGGGCGGCCGATCGGCCAGAACCAGGCGATCGCGCACCCCATCGCCCACGCGATGATGCGCCTCGACGCCGCCGAGCTCATGGTGAACAAGGCGGCCTGGCTGCTGGACAACGGGATGGAGTGCGGCGCGGAGGCAAACATGGGCAAGTACCTCGCCGCCGATGCCGCGTTCCAGGCCGCCGACGCCGCCGTGCAGACCCATGGCGGGTTCGGCTACGGCACCGAGTTCCACGTCGAGCGGTACTTCCGGGAGGCCCGGCTGAAGCGGATCTCGCCGATCAGTCAGGAGATGGTCCTCAACTACCTCAGCGAGCACGTCCTCGGCCTCCCCCGCAGCTACTGACCGGAAGGTCCCATATGAAGCCTTACCGCACGGTCCTGTTCGTCCCTGCGCACAAGACCTCCTGGTACGACAAGGCCGCCGAGTCGGGCGCCGACGCGGTGTGCTTCGACCTCGAGGACTCCGTCCCCGAACACCTCAAGCCGTCGGCCCGCGAGGAGGTGGCCACGGCCATCGAGCGGCTGTCGAAGTCTCACCCAGCCATGGGGGTCTTCGTCCGCTGCAACTCCCTGTCCACCCCGCACATCGGCCGGGACCTGGAGGCCGCGATCGTTCCCGGGCTCACCGGCATCTTCGCGCCCAAGGTCAACACCGCCATCGACGTCATCCGCTACGACACCCTGCTTGACCTGTTCGAGCGCGCGAACGGCGTCACCGGACTCGAGTACATCATCCCGGTGGAGACGATCCAGGGCATCCAGAACTGCGAGGAGATCGCCGCGGCGTCCCCACGCGTGGGCGCGATGATCGGCCCGACGGCCGAGCACGCCGACATCGCCAAAGCGGTCGGCTACGAATGGACTCCGGAGGGCACGGAGTCCCAGTACCACCGCACCCGGATCATGTTGGCCACCAAGGCCGCCGGCCGACATGCGCTCACCGCGTTGTGGGAGCGGATCCGCGATCTCGACGGCTTGCGGGAGTTCACCGTCCGGGGCCGCCGGATGGGCTTCCGCGGCCAGGTCGTCCTCCACCCGAGCCACGTCCCCGTCGTCAACGACGTCTTCACCCCGGACGAGGAGGAAGTCCGCTTCTATCGCGGTCTGCTCGACACGTACAACCAGGCCGACGCCCGAGGCGACGGTGCAGTGATGTATGGCGACATCCACATCGACAAGGCGCACGCCGACAAGGCCGAGGAGTGGCTGGCGCGGGTGGACGAACTCGCGGCTCTCAACGGCGGGGTGTGACCGCCAGGTGTGACAGACACGACCCGGCCGCCTTCACGGCCCTTCACGTAAGGAGTGACCATGGCAGGGCTTTACTACGAGGACTTCGAGGTCGGCCAGGAGTTCCGGCACGAGTGGTCGCGCACGGTGACCGAGACCGACACCATCCTCTACTGCTCCATCACGATGAACCCGGCGCCGATCCACCTCGACGAGCACTACATGAAGACGACGATCCACGGTCAACGCCTCGTGCCGAGCCTCTACACCGCCGGCCTGATCGGCGGCATGATCGTTCACGACCTCACCCTGGGGACCACGCTCGGAAACCTCGGCTACACGAAGTTCGACTTCCCGAGCCCGGTCTTCCACGGCGACACGCTGCGGGCGGAGTCGAAGATCCTCGACAAGCGGATCTCCAAGAGTCGCAACGACTCCGGCATCGTCTTCTTCGAGCACCGCGGCATCAACCAGCGCGACGAGGTCGTCCACATCGCCCATCGGGCCGGCCTCATGCTCACGCGTCCAGCGCCGGCCTGACCGAAGCGGCCCCTCAGCTGAGGCCGTACGTCCGAACGGCCGTGCCGCCCATGACGGCCGCCCGTTCGGCGGCCGCCAAGCGCCCGACCAGCTCGCCGACCGTGTCGACGGTGCGCCGGTAGGTCCCGGCTCGAAGACTCACCGGCCAATCGGAGCCGAACATCAGCCGGTCGGGACCGAACCGATCGAGCAGATGATCCACGAACGGCTCCAGGTCAGACACCGTCCACCGGTCGCGGTCGGCCATGGTGGTGAGGCCCGACAGCTTGCATACGACGTTGCCGACGGCGGCCAGTCGCCCGACAAGGTCTGCCCACAGCTGGACCTCCGTCGACCGCCAACCCGCCGAGATCGGAGGCTTGCCGCCGTGGTCGAGGACGAACGTCGTGTCCGGATGGCGACGGGTCACGTCGCACACCACGGAAAGGTGCTCCGGCCGGAACATGAGGTCGAAGGCGAGTCCGCGCCGGCCGAGCGCCGGGAAACCCTTTCCCTCGGCCGCGCCGCGCAGCCAGTCCCCCGGGTTCGCCTCAGCGAGTGCCTGGTGCCGGATGCCCACCAGTCGCGCCCCGGACGGGTGGTCCGTGAGGGTGTCCAACGCCTTCTCGACGTCCGGCGCCAGCAGATTTGACCAGCCGACGACCCCACGGACGAGCGGGTCGGCCCCGCACCAGAGGAAATCATCCGTCTCCCCGGCGTCGTTGAGCACCTGCACGAGGACGACGCCTTCCATGCCCGCCGCCCGGACCTCCGCCGTGAGCTCGGGCAGTGTGTGGTCCTGGTTCAGGACGCCCATGGTCCGCGGGTCGATCCACGGCTGCGGCCGCCGGCTCAGCTCCCAGACGTGAGTATGCGCGTCGACGCGCGGCGCGGTCGGCATCAGGGAAGCGCGATCTCAGAGCAGCTCGAGGACGGTGGCGTTGGCCATCCCGCCGCCCTCGCACATCGTCTGAAGGCCGTAGCGGACGCCGTCCCGCCGCAACCGATGGAGCATCGTCGTCATCAGCCGGGCGCCGGTGGCGCCGAGCGGATGCCCGAGCGCGATCGCACCGCCCTGCGGGTTGGTCCGGTCCAGATCGGCGCCCGTCTCGGCCGCCCACGCCAGGACCACCGAGGCGAAGGCCTCGTTGACCTCGAACGTGCCAATCTCGGCCAGTGACAGGCCCGATCGGCGCAGCGCCGCCTCCGTTGCGGGGATCGGACCGGTGAGCATGCTGACCGGGTCCGACCCGATCACGGCCATGGCGTGAATCCGCGCGAGCGGTCGGAAGCCGTGGCGCCGCACCGCCTTCTCCGACGCGACGAGGAGCGCAGCTGCCCCGTCGGAGATCTGGCTGGCCAGCGCCGCGGTCAGCCGGCCGTCGTCGCTGATCGGCGCCAGCCCCGCGAGCGCCTCGGGCGTCGAACCCGCCCGCGGGCCCTCGTCGCGATCGAGACCGGCGACGGGCACCGTCTCTTCGTCGAAGAGGCCTCCGTCGGCCGCGGCGACAGCGCGCCGGTGGCTCTCCAGCGCGAACTGCTCCATGAACTCGCGGCTGAGGTCCCACTTCTCCGCGATGAGCTCGGCTCCGCGGAACTGGCTGATGGGCTGGTCGCCGAACCGTCGTCGCCACCGCTCGCCACCGCGCGGGTGCGTCATGCCGTGCTCGATGCCGATCGTCGTCGGCGAGGCGATCGGCACCTGGCTCATCACCTCGACCCCACCGGCGATGAGAAGGTCCTGGACGCCCGACATGACGGCCTGAGCCGCGAAGTGGACGGCCTGCTGCGACGAGCCGCACTGCCGGTCGACCGTCGTTCCTGGCACGTGCTCGGGCAGTCCCGCGGAGAGTGCGGTGATACGGCCGATGTTCGAGGCTTGAGGGCCCATCTGACCAACGCAGCCCCAGATCACGTCGTCGATCGCGTCAGGGTCGGCGCCGGTGCGCTCGAGGAGCGTCTCGATGACAACGGCTCCGAGATCGGCCGGGTGGATGGCGCTCAGTGAGCCGCCCCGCTTGCCCACGGGTGTGCGCACAGCGCCGACGAGATAGGCGTCAGCCATCGCCGTCCACCCACGCCGGCCTGCGCTTCTCGAGAAACGCGCCCGCGCCTTCGGGCAGCTCCTCGCCGAGGAAGAAGGCGAGGTTGAAGAGTTGTGCGGCGTCCAGCGCCTGCGGTGCCGGCAAGTCGGCCAGCACCCCGAACGCCTTGCGGCCCAATCGGATCGCGTCGGGAGCTGCGTCGGCGAACCAGGCCGCATACCGGTCGGCCTCGGCGAGGAGCTCCTGGGCATCGGTGCAGATGCGAGCGACGAACCCGAGCCGGTAGGCGTCGTCGACCGACAGCGGCTGGCCGGTCATCATCATCTCGAGCAGCACCTTGCGCGGGAGCGACCGCGCGAGGTGGGCGACGACGATCATCGGGAAGAGCCCGATCCGCACCTCGGGCAGCGCAAAGCTCGCCCGTCGGGTCGCAAGGACCACGTCGCAGATCCCCGCCAGGCCCATGCCGCCGGCGTACGCGGGTCCGTCCACCAGCGCGACCAGGGGCTTCGGTGCCTGGAGGGCGAGCTGATGCAGGTCGACGATGGCGCTCGGCCACCCGTGCGCCGCGGGTGCCGGGGAACCGGCGAGCTGCCGCATCTGGCGGAGGTCACCACCCGCGGAGAAGGCATTCCCCTCGGCCGCGATGGCCACCGACCGCACCGTGTCGTCGGCCATCCCGTCGCGCACGGCGGTGAGCAGCGCGGTGGACAGCTCCGAGTCGAGCGGGTTTCGGTTCTCGGGCCGGTTGAGCGTGAGGACCGCCATCGACGCGCGGCGCGAGACCACCACCGGGTCGGTCACGGCAATTCCATCCGTAGCAGCCACGCGTACATCACCTTGCCGAGGTGGTCTGAGCGCAGTGACATCGTGCCCCCACCGTCCAGGGCGCCGGTCATCACGAAGTTGAGCGCCCGGAGGCCAGGCAGCTCGTACCGCGTCACCGTCCCGCGGACCAGGTCGCCGAAGTGTTGCGCCACACGCTCCGCGGTGAGCGCCTTCTGCAACGTCGCGTAGCCGGCGTCGTCCCAGGCGACGATCCCGACGTTGCAGGTGTCGCCCTTGTCGCCGGACCGGCCGTGCGCGATGTCGGCGACTCTCATCGGACCGCCGCCGGCTCGAGCATTTCCACGCGCTGCACGACGTGCTCGCGCGGCACCAGGCAGGGCCAGATCGCGTACAGCTCCTTCAGCGGCGGCCGCGTCCCCACGCCGGCGACCCCGGCCGGCCCGTTGTTGTAGAGCGGCACGCTCTCGGTGAAGACCTTCCGGGCCTCGGTCGCGTCCGGGCAGCGGGCCGCATACCGGACCACGACCTCTGGCAGCTCCGGGTCGTCCGGCGGCGGCACCCTCGATCCCCACATCGAGGTGTGCCCGAGGTACTCAACGACTTCTTCGGAGCAGCGGAAGTCGGCCCGCTCCAACCGCTTTCGCAGGAACGCCAGGCCGCGCAGCGCCTTGGCGTATGCGTCGGGCCAGGTGTAGGTGAACTGCGCCTCCCCGACGAAGCCGGCCCGGTAGCCCATGTTGACCTTGAGGGTGGCGGGCCGCTCGCGACCGGTCCCGCCGGTGATGCGCACGCGGTCGGGCCCGACCTCCTTCAGGGTGACGCCGGTGAAGTCGGCGGTCACGTCGGCGGTGAGGTAGCTGCCGGGGTCGAGGATCTCGTAAACCAGCTGTTCACTGACCGTGCCAATGCTCACCTCGCCGCCGGAGCCCGGCGTCTTGGTCAGGACCGCCGTCCCGTCCTCGCTGACCTCGGCGATGGGGTACCCCAGCGTCTCGAGACCGTCCACGTCGGCCCAGCCGCCCGCATACAGGCCGCCGGTGGCCTGGCCCCCGCACTCGATGGCGTGCGCGACGACGGTGGCCATGCCAAGCCGCTCCCAGTCGTCGAGGGCCCAACCGAACTCGTGCACCAAGGGTCCGAGGTAGAGCGCGATGTCGGTGACCCGGCCGCAGACAACCACATCGGCGCCGCGGTCGAGCGCCTCGACGATGCCCTCACAGCCGGTGTAGACGGCGGCGTGCGTCAGCCGGTCGCGGACCGTGTCGAGCTTGGCGCCGGTGTCGAGGTTACGGAAGGAGACGCCGTGCTTCGCCAGGTCGTCGATGCGGTCCCCGAGGTCGTCTCCAAGGACGACGGCGATGCGTACGTCGGACAGGCCGAGCTCGTCCGCCAGCGCGCGGATGGCCCGGGCGGCGGCTCCCGGATTCGCCCCCCCGGCGTTGGTCACCACCCGGATTCCCTTGTCAAGGCAGGTCTTCAAAGCGCCCCGCAGGAGATCGAGCACATCGCGGGTGTAGCCGCGTTCCGGGTTGGCGGCCCGCTGCTTGGCGAGGATCGACATCGTGAGCTCGGCCAGGTGGTCGCAGCAGAGATAGTCGATCTCGCCGCGTTCCACCATTTCGATCGCCGGGCGGACGCTGTCGCCCCAGAACGCCATGCCGGCGCCGAGCCGGACGACCTTGCCGTTCATTCGATGGAGAGCCCGAGCAGCCGGGCGAGGTTGTCGCCGAGGATCCAGTCGATCTCCTCGGAGGTCAGCGGGAGGGCGCGAATCGCGGCCAGCTCGGCCGCTGGGTCGGCCATCGGCCAGTCGGACCCGTAGACGACGCGGTCGGCGCCGTGCCGCCGGATGATGGCGACCACGCGCTCCCGGTCCAGCTCGGCCGTGGTCGGCGGCCAGGACGTCTCGAGCGTCACCCGAGAGCCGACGACGTGCTCCTCCGCCTCGTCGAGCCGGTGGTACCCGCCGTAATGGCAGGCGATCAGCGTGAGGTCGGGCAGTGCGTCGGCCAGCTGGCGCAGCAGCTTCGGTGCACCGCGCTGGTTTGCCGCCTCGTCCTCGCCAGCCCCGACGTGGGTGACGACGGGCATACCCTCCTGGGCCAAGGCGGCCAGGATGTCGTGGACGCGCGGGTCGTCGAGGGACAGGTTCTGGAACAGCGGGTGCAGCTTGACGCCGACGATTCCGTTGTCCTTCAAGGACTTCACATTCTCGTCGACGCTGAGCTCGGCGTGCACCGTGCCCATCGGGACCAGCCGGTCGCGCGGCACGGAGCCGATGAACTCGTTGGTGCGAGCCACTGTCGACGCCTTGATCCCCACCCCGAGAGCGAGGCCCTTATCGATACCAGCCTCGTCCATGGTGCGGAGCAGTCCTGAGAGCGTGCCATCGAAGCGCAGCGGCATACCCGCGGGCCGTTGGGACTGCATCGCCTGGGCGATGTGGTCCGGCCAGACGTGCAGATGGCAATCAACGATCATGCCCGGAAGTCCTTGACCAGCTTCTTGGCCAGCGAGTCGAGGATGACCTCGGTCGAGCCCTCGTAGATCCGCATGGGGCGGGCCTCCCGGTAGAGCCGTTCGATCTTGCTGCCGCGGACCAGGCCAAACCGGCCCATCGATTGGACGGATCGGTCCACTACTCGGCTCGCCATCTCCGTCGCGCCGACCTTGGCGGCCGACGAGAGGTGGAGGGCGGCTAGCGGGTCACGCGCGGCGGCCGCCGCGGCGCGGTAGACCAGCGCCCGGGCCATCTCGATCTCGACCCAACTCGTCGCGAGCGCCGCCGGTATCCCGCCGAGGCGGGCGAGTGGCATACCGAACTGTTCGCGAGACGTCGTGTGAGCGAGAGCCTGGTCGAGCGCGGCCTGGGCCACCCCGACCGCCGCTCCGCCGACCGACACCCGGAACGTGGCCAGCGTGGAGAGCATGAGCTTGAAGCCGTTGCCCGGCTCGCCGAGCCGGTGGTCGATCGGGACCCGCACATCCTCGAAGAGGACGTCACCCAGCACGTGCGGCGCGATGATCTGGTGCGGCGACGTGACGCTCACCCCCGGGATTGAAGCCGGCACGAGGACGAGCGAGTATGCGTCGCCCTCGCGGCACAGGACGCTGTAGAAGTCCGCGTCCCCGGCGTTGGTGATGAACGACTTGTGACCCTCGACGACGATCTCGTCGCCGTCGACGACCGCCGCGGTGGTGATCGCTCGCAGGTCGGAGCCGACGTCGGGTTCGGTAAGCGCGAGGGCCCCGATGGCGTCCAGGCTCGCGACCTTGGGCAGCCAGGTGTCGCGCACCGCGTCGGAGCCGTGGTGGGACACCACGAAGCTCCCGATGCCCTGCATGGCGAACATCGAGTCGAGATGGGCGCTCTCGTAGGCCAGCGCCTCGCGGACAACGGTGACCGCGAGCGAGTCGACCGTGTCGAACCGGCCTCCATATCGCGCCGCGACGACGACGTCCACGAGCCCCGACGCGGCGAGGCGCTCGCGGACGTCCGGGTCGAAGCGGTCCGCCTCGTCGGCCCGCGCCGCAACGTCGGCGCAGGCGGCGGCGAGCGCGCGGGCCTCGCGCTGCAGGTCGACGTAGGGAGCGGTCAGCTCGAAGCTCGGCGCCTCCGTCACGAAAGAACCTCGGGGACCCTCTGGCTGAAGGTGCGGCCGAGCAGCTCGGCGGCGATCCGGGTTCGCTGGATGGCGGGCGTGCCGCCGGCGATGGCCCAGCCGTGTGCGTCGCGGTGGAGTCGCTCGATGCCGAACTCCTCGCTGTAGCCGTTGCCGCCATGCAGCTGCATCGCCTGGTCGCTGACCTTCTTGGCCATCTCGTTGGCGAACACCTTGGCCACCGAGACCTCGAACGGCACCGGGAGGCCGTGGCCGGCGTTGATTGCCGCGCGGTAGATGAGCAGGCGAGCCGCCTCGACCTGCGTAGCCATGTCGGCGAGGACCATCTGCACGTTCTGGAACTCGACGAGCGGGCGGCCGAATTGTCGCCGTTCTTGCACATAGGCTTTGGTGCGGTCCAACGACGCTTGCCCGATGGCAAGGCTCATCGTCGCGTTGCCGAGCCGCTCGATCGAGAAGACGCCGAAGAGCTGCTTGAATCCGCCGGCCTCGACGACGAGGTTGTCGCACGGCACGCGGACGTCGTCGAAGTAGAGGTCGGCGCTGGGGATGCCACGAAAGCCCATGAGCTTCTCCGGAGCGCCGAAGCTGAGGCCAGGCGTGTCCTTGGGGACGCGGATGGCGCCGATGCCCTTGGCTCCGGGTGCGTCGCTGAGCCGGCAGTAGACGAGGTACTCGCTGGCATGACCCCCGTTGGAGATCCACCGCTTGTTGCCGTTGATGACGTACTCGTTCCCGTCTCGCCGGGCGCGGGTGCGCATGTCGGTTGCCGCCGAACCGGCCTCGGGCTCGGAGATGCCGATCGCCATCATCGTCTCCCCGGAGACGACCTTGGGCAGCACCTCCTTCTTCTGCTCCTCGGTACCGAAGAACTCGATCACGCGACATGGGCCCGTGTTCGCCTCGAAAACCTGGAATGCCGCGGGCCGGCACTCCTTGGCCAGCTCCTCCTGGACGATGAGCGCGTCCAGCAGAGTCCCGCCGTGCCCGCCGTACTCCTCCGGGATGACCATCCCGAGGAAGCCGAGCTGCGCCAGCCGGTGCACCTCCTCGTCCGGGACCGGAGTCCGGTCGCGATCCCACTCCGCCGCCTTGGGTGCGTACACCTCACGTGCCACCTCGGCGGCGAGATCGCGCAGCGATTCCTGCTCCGGTGTCAGTCCAAACTCGGCCAAGGGGTCCCCCGTTCGCGCGGGTTTCGATGGGATCTATCTATGATCACCATAGTGATAGATTACGGCACGTCAAGAGGGAACACCACCGCCGAGACGGTCCAGATCCGATGGAGATCCGATGAGTGACGCCCCTGATCTCAGGCGCCCCGAGATCCGCCTCGACGGCAAGGTCGCCGTGATCACGGGGGGTAACCGAGGGCTGGGTCGGGAGATGGCTCTCGGTTTCGCTCGGGCCGGCGCGGACCTCGTCGTGGCCAGCCGGCACGAGGAGGCGTGCGCCGAGTTCGCGACCGAGCTGCATGGCCGGTTCGGCTGCCGGGCGCTGGGTGCTGGTGTCCACGTGGGCCGTTGGGAGACGTTGGACCCGTTCGTCGAGCGGGTATTCACCGAGATGGGCCGGGTCGACGTGCTCGTTAACAACGCGGGCATGTCACCGCTCTACGACTCCGTCGAAGCCGTGACCGAGGAGCTGTTTGACAAGGTGATCGCGGTCAACCTCAAGGGGCCGTTCCGGCTCAGCGCGCTGGTCGGGACGCGGATGGCGGCTGCTTCCAGCGGGTCGATCATCAACATCTCCAGCGCCGGTGCCGTCCACCCCCGGCCGCAGATCCTCCCGTATGCGGCGGCCAAGGCCGGTCTCAACGCGCTCACCGTAGGGCTCGCGCATACGTTCGGGCCGACCGTGCGGGTGAACGCAATCATGGCCGGCACGTTCCTCACCGACGTCAGCAAGGCGTGGGACATGGAGGCGTTCGCCAAGCGGGCCGAGGGGTTCGCGCTCAAGCGCGGGGGCGAGCCGCACGAGATCGTCGGCGCGGCGCTG
>JBKPQA010000204.1:0-10012 GCA_046733835.1 Actinomycetota bacterium | reverse complement strand
TGTGGCAGCAGGTCGAGGCGCCTTACGAAGCGGCGCTGACGCGGCTGCTCGTGGCCGACGCGTGCCGAGCGCTCGGCGACGAGGATGCCGCTCGCATGGAGCTCGACGCGGCCCGGGCTGCCTTGGAGGCGCTTGGTGCTGCCGGAGATCCAGCGGCGGCGCGTGTCGCGGCGGACGGACCGCTCAGCGCACGGGAACGGGAGGTCCTCCGGCTACTCGCCACCGGAGCCACCAACCGGGTTATCGCCAGCCGCCTCTACTTGTCGGAGAAGACGGTGGCTCGGCACGTCAGCAACATCTTCGCCAAGCTCGGGGTGGCCAGCCGGGCGGCGGCGACGTCGTACGCATACGAGCACGGGCTGGTCCCGGCCCGCACCCCGACTGGGTAGAACTACCCACGGCCTCAACCGCGCGTTGGGTGGTTCGGCCGACGCGGGAGGGCCCGCCGGCTTCCTACCGTCGATCCAGATCTCGAGGACGACGACGACAAGGAGGCCAGTGATGCAGGACAACGCCATTTCGGTGCAGACCGTGGTGATCGGCGGAGGACCGTCCGGCCTGGTCATGGGCTATTACCTGAGCCGCTCCGGCGAGGACTTTGTCGTCCTCGAGGCCGACGCTCGGATCGGGGACTCATGGCGGCGGCGCTACGACTCGCTGCGGCTGTTCAGCACCCCCACGTACGCCAGCCTGCCCGGTTGGCGGATCGCGCCGGCGGCGACGTTCCCGACGCGGGACGAGATGGCCGACTACCTCGAGGCGTATGCCGCGCGGTTCCGCCTGCCCGTGCACACGGGCACCGCGGTGCGCCGGGTGAGCCGCGCGCCGGACGGCCGCTTCCTGGTGGAGACCTCCCGCGGTGACTACCGGGCAGAGCGGGTGGTCGTAGCGGCCGGTATGCATCAAGTCCCGCAGGTTCCCGCCGTCGCCGCCGAGCTCGACCCGGCGATCCGCCAGCTCACGTCGATCTCCTACCGAAACCCCGAGCAGCTGGCCCCGGGCGGCGTTCTGGTCGTGGGTGCGGGGAACTCCGGCACGGACATCGCGCTCGAGGCGGCGGCCGCCGGCCACCCGACGTGGATCGCCGGTCGTCACCCGGGCCAGGTCCCGTTCGACATCGACTCCCCGGCGAGCCGGCCGGCGATCGCCGTGGCCATGTTCGCCTTCCGCCACGTGCTGACCCTGCGGACGCCGATGGGCCGTAAGCAGCGGGCGGCCCACACCGGACACGGCGTCAACCTCGTCCGGAACAAGCTCGCCGATCTCGACGCCGCCGGCATCACGCGGATCGGGCGCATCGACGCGGTGGAAGACGGCCGACCGGTCAGCACCGACGGTATCCGGCCGGACGTGTCGACGGTCGTGTGGTGCACCGGGTCCCGTCCCGACCACTCTTTCCTCGACCTCCCGCTGGAGTACGGCGACGACGGGCTGCCTCGCCACGACCGTGGTGTCGCGGAGGAGCCGGGCCTGTACTTCCTGGGCTTGTCCTTCCAGTTCGCGCTGGCGTCCGAGACGATCCAGGGTCTCGCGCGGGACGCTCGGTGGGTCGTCCGGCAGCTCCGCCGCGGCGCACCGACCGCGAAGCCCGAGAGCTCGACGACGCTGACCGCGGCGTAGCGCCCGAGCGGCACCGCTCCCCGGCGATGTCGCGTCGCCGACGTAGGCTGGACGACGCGATGACCCCCGAAATCGGTACCGAGCCGAGCACCCTCCTCGACGACCTCGACCTGCCGCACCCCGTGCCCGGCGGAGACGTCGATGAGCGGGGAATCCCGTTCTGGGCCACGGCGGATGGCGGCTCGGACATCGCCGGCGGTCCGGGGCGGCCGACCGACGCCGACGGCCGCCTGCACGACCCGGACGAGCTGCTTGCCGGCCTCAACCCGCAGCAGCGCGAGGCGGTCGTCCACCAGGGTCCCCCGCTGCTCATCGTCGCCGGGGCCGGGTCGGGCAAGACCCGCGTCCTTACCCACCGGATCGCCTACCTCCTAGCCGCCCGACACGTCCAACCCGGCCAGATCCTCGCCATCACCTTCACCAACAAGGCCGCCGGCGAGATGAAGGAGCGGGTGGCCGACCTCGTCGGCCCGCGGGCCAAGGCGATGTGGGTCATGACCTTCCACTCGGCGTGCGTGCGCATCCTGCGTCGGGAGGCGTCCCGACTGGGGTTGCGGTCCACGTTCTCCATCTACGACGCCGCCGACAGCCAGCGCCTCATGACCCTCGTGCTGCGCGACCTCGACCTCGATCCCAAGCGGTATCAACCCCGTTCGTTCTCCCACGCGGTCAGCAACCTCAAGAACGAGCTGGTCGACGAGGAGACGTATGCGTCACGCGTCGGCTCCGAGGAGAAGCCGGGCACGCACCACGAGCGAATGGTGGCGCAGGCGTACACGACCTACCAGCGCCGTCTCCGCCAGGCCAACGCCCTCGACTTCGACGACCTCATCATGTCGACCGTCCACCTGCTGCAGGCATTCCCCGATGCGGCTGAGCACTACCGGCGCCGGTTCCGGCACATCCTCGTCGACGAGTACCAGGACACCAACGTCGCCCAGTACCAGCTGGTCAAGGAGCTGGTCGGTCCGCCCCTCCCCGACAACGCACCGCCGCATGCGGTGCCTCCGGGCGAGCTGTGCGTCGTCGGCGACGCCGACCAGTCGATCTACGCCTTCCGCGGGGCGACCATCCGCAACATCGTCGAGTTCGAGCAGGACTACCCGGACGCCCGGACCCTCCTCCTCGAGCAGAACTACCGCTCGACGCAGACCATCCTCCGGGCCGCCAACGCGGTCATCGCGCGCAACGAGAAGCGCAGGGCGAAGAACCTCTGGACCGACTCCGGCGACGGGGTGAAGATCGTCGGCTACGTCGCCGACAGCGAGCACGACGAGGCGGCGTTCGTCGCCAAGCAGATCGACCACCTCCAGGACACCGAAGGCGTCCGGCCCAAGGACGTCGCGATCTTCTACCGCACCAACGCCCAGTCCCGGGCGTTCGAGGAGGTCCTGGTGCGGGTCGGATTGCCTTACAAGGTGGTCGGTGGCACGCGGTTCTACGAGCGCAAGGAGATCAAGGACGCCCTCGCCTATCTCCGCGTCGTCTCCAACCCGGCTGACACGGTCAACCTGCGACGAATTCTCAACGTCCCGAAGCGGGGGATCGGCGAGCGGGCCGAGGCCTGCGTCGCGCAGCTGGCCGAGCGCGAACGCATACCGTTTGTCGCCGCTCTCGGCCGGGCGGCTGACGCACCCGGCATCGCGACCCGGTCTGTCGCGGCCATCGAGGTCTTCACCGGTCTGCTGGAGTCACTGCGTCTGGTCTGGGAGAGCGGGTCCGGGGTCGCGGGACTGCTCGAGGCGGTCGTGGAGCAGAGCGGTTACTTGCGCGAGCTGCGGGCCAGCTCCGACCCGCAGGACGAGACGCGGATCGAGAACCTCGCCGAGCTTGTCGAGGTGGCCCGCGAGTTCGACGAGGAGCGGCTCGAGACCGGCGAGGTCATCTCGCTGGAGGACTTCCTGGAGCGGGTGTCCCTTGTCGCCGACGCCGACGACATCCCGCCCGAGGCGCCCGGGGCCGATGCCGGCGTCGTCACGCTGATGACGCTGCACACCGCCAAGGGGCTGGAGTTCCCCGTGGTCTTCTTGTCGGGCATGGAGGACGGCACGTTCCCCCACATGCGGGCTTTGTCGGAGCCGCTGGAGCTGGAGGAGGAGCGCCGGCTGGCCTACGTCGGCATTACCCGAGCCCGGGAACGGCTTTACCTGTCCCGAGCGGCGGTCCGGTCGGCGTGGGGAGCGCCGCAGTATCACCCGGCGTCCCGGTTCCTCGACGAGATCCCGCCCGAGCTGGTCGAGTGGGAGCGCCTGGAGTCGGCGGTGGACGCTGCGCGGCAGGGCCGCCGGATGGGCGGCTCGGCGATGGAGTCCCTGGCCAACCGGCGCGAGATGACCCGGGCGTCGTCCAAGCCGGTGCTCCACCTCAACCCCGGCGACCGGGTCACCCACGACTCGTTCGGATTGGGGACGGTGCTGCGCGTCGAGGGCGAAGGGGATCGGGCGATGGCCCACGTCGACTTCGGCACCGAGGGAGTCAAGCGGCTGCTGCTGCGGTACGCGCCGGTCGTCAAGCTCTGACCCCGCCGTTCAGCGCTGGTCGCGGCAACAACCCCGACATGTGAGCCGAATTGCGTCGGATCGGCCCGGATCACGACAACAACTCCGACATGTCGGAGTAGTGGTGAGCCGGGCTCGCCGCCGTGCGGGCAAGGCGCGGACGCGCCCTACGGCATCGCGCCCATCTTCTTGAGCCACGGCAGTGGAGACACCGCCGAGCCGTCGTTCGGATGGATCTCGACGTGCACGTGCGGACCGGTCGAGTGGCCGGTGCTGCCCGACAGCGAGACGACCTCGCCGGGGACGACGTTCTCGCCCTGCTTCACCAGCAGCTTGCTGTTGTGGCAGAACCACGAGACGGTGCCGTCCCAGTACTCGATCTCGACCTTGTAGCCGTAGCCGCCCTGCCAGCCGGCGAAGACCACCTGGCCGCTGGACATCGACTTGACCTGCGTGCCCACCGGCACCGCGAAGTCCTGGCCTGGGTGCATGGAGCCCCATCGCATACCGAAGCCGGAGGTGAGCTGGTAGCCGCCACCGATGAACGGCACCCAGCTGTGGGCCGCCGCCTTCGCCTGTTCTTTTTCCTGCTCCGCCTGCTGCGCCTCGGCGTCGGCCTGAGCCTGAGCCTGAGCGGCGGCCGCGTCGGCGGCGGCCTTCTCGTCGGCAGCGGCCGCGGCGTCGGCCTGGGCGCGCTCCTGAGCGGAGGCGGCGTTCTCGATCTCGTCCTCGCCGGCCGGCACGGCGTCGGTGCCGCTCAGGGCGGAGCTTCGCTCGTCGTCACGGGCAGCGCGCTCCAGCACGTCGCGCTCGATCGCGTCCTCGGTCGCCGTTCCCGACGCGGTGAGGCCGGTCGTCGACGCGGCCGTCGCCGGAGCAGAGGCACTGCCGAGGTGAGCGCCGGTCGCCGTCAGCACCAGCGTTGCCGCGGCGGCGGTGGGAAGGAGATATCCCGACCCGGCGAACCGGGGAAGCGACGTCGTCGACGCAGTGTCGCGGGTGGTGCGGCTGGGCCGGGCGGCACGGTGCCGTCCCGCCGGGGGCCGATGGCGCCCGCGGTACGCAGGGGAAGACAAGAGGGGAGGTCCTTGGGGGGCTTTGGACGTGATCGACGTCAGGGGCTTTGACGGGTCGGCGGTTACCCTAACGTGACCATTTCGTGACCTCCAAATCGCGTTCCACGAGTTTGTGGACGCGACGCAGAGACCGAGGAGGGCTGAGCGCCGACACGGAACACCGGACGTTCGATGAGGGGGGCTTGACGGCGCTGCTGGGGGCAACGACGCGGGTGACAACCTAGCGCCCAACCACGCCGTCGCGCGAGGGTCGGACCGACCTTTGTCTCGGCGTGTCCTCAGCCGGTCCGCCGGCGCCGGCCGAACGGGGTGGCACCGGGCGTCACCATGGTCCCGTCGGAGTCCAGGTGGGCGAGCGCCGCGCCGATGCTGTGCACGACGGACTGCATGATCGGCAGGCTCATGTGGCCCAGGCCGTGCATCTCGATGTTGGTGACGTTGAGGTCCGGGTGCTGGAGCGCCGCCGTGCGCTGCGGAACCATGAGCTGGTCGAGATCGGACCAGTAGCAGAGGAACCGGGTCCGGCAGCTCTCGACCGGCTGCTCGAGCTCCTTCAGGAGGGGGCTCCCCGGTCGCAGCTGTTGCATGATCCGGCTGTTCCAGGCGTATGCGGTGTAGGTGCCGTGGTGTGGGCTGCCCAGGGTCACCAGGGTGTGGACGCGCTCGTCGCCTCCCAGCCGGGTGACGTAGTAGCGGGCGATGAGCCCGCCCATGCTGTGCCCGATCACGTGGATGCGCTCGTAGCCAGTCTCCGCCACCAGCGCCTCGATCTCCTGGGCCAGCTGCGCCGCGGCGACCCGCACGTCGCCCGTGAGGACCGAGTAGTTCATCGTCGTGATCTGGCCGAAGCCACGACGCCGCAGGCCCCGGCGCAGCAGGGTGAAGACGGACCGGTTGTCGGCCATGCCGTGCAGCAGGAGGATCGGCGTCCCGGCGGCCTCGATGTCGGAGATGACCAGGCCGCGCTGTAGCGGGGCCAGGTTCTCGATCCGGTAGCCGTGCGAGACGTCACGGGCACGAGCTCCGACCACGCCGAACGGGTATATCGCTAGGTGGGTGGCCAGCCAGAGCCCCTCGACCGTCGCGCCGACTAGCCCGGTCGGGGTGGCCAGCGCCCGAGCCGCGTCCCCCACGATGTCGGCAGCCGTCTCGACGGCCTCGGCGGCCCGGCTGGCGACCGGGCCGGCGAGCTGGCGAACGAGCGCTGCTGGGCTGAGGACCGACGCATACCCGCTGGCGCGCCACTCGTGCTCACGGCACCCGCCGAACGGCCCGGCGGCCGTTGAGATTGAGCGAGGAGCCATGGTTCCGCGACAGTAACCCCGGCCAGGGGCCTTCGCTACGCTTCGCGCCATGACCGACCGGTCCGACCGTCCCGACCCGTCCGAACAGCCCACGTCGCCGATCCGGGTCGTCGTGGCCAAGCCGGGGCTGGACGGTCACGACCGTGGGGCCAAGGTGGTCGCGCGGGCGCTCCGGGATGCCGGGATGGAGGTCGTCTATACCGGCTTGCACCAGACCCCGGAGCAGATCGTCGAGGCGGCGATCCAGGAGGACGCGGACGCCGTCGGCCTCTCGGTCCTCTCCGGCGCGCACATGACCCTGTTCGCCAAGGTCGTCGAGCTACTGCGCGAGCGGGACGCGTCCGACATCGTCGTCTTCGGCGGTGGGATCATCCCCGACGATGACCTGCCGGAGCTCGAGCGGATGGGTGTGGCCAAGGTGTTCACGCCCGGCGCGGCCACGACGGAGATCGTCGACTGGGTCCGAACCCATGTCGATCCCAATAAGTGAGACGAAACGTTCACGCGAAGGTGCCAGGTTTTCCTCGCGACCTTAAAGAGTTGGCAAAGTTCGTAGGTTTGCGGCCGTTCGCGTTCCACCATTGACGTACGGAGCAGAGCGACAACCCCCCATGCCGCAATGGTCCGAGTCGATGGCGGACAGGGTCGGATCCCCGCTTTTCCCGCAGCGGGCGCGGTCCGGGCACCACGGTTCTCCGTGGTGGGCCGGGAGCGAAAGCACCGGCATGACCGCGCCGTCGGCGACCGGAAGGTTGTGGGGCCGCCAAGGGGCTGCGGCCCCACAACCAGGTCGCCGGCCACGGCCCTGACGCCGTATGGCCGAAGGAGGCCAGCCAACCAGATGACCTAGGCTCGCGGACCGTGTCCGAGCGAACTGACCGCGGATTGCCGTGTCCTCAAGCGGCCACCCGGCGGCGGTCATGGTGGCCGTTAGGTGCCGGGCTCGCCGTTGCCCTGGGGCTGACGGCGTGCGCGGCTCCGGCTCCGTCCGCATCGCCGGTCACGACCGCCGGGTCCCTGTCCACGAGCTCATCGGACACGACCTCGACCGCGCCCTCGACCCCAACGAGCGCGCTTCAGGGGCTCCCCAGCGGCACCGTCCTCGCGGTCAAGATCGATAACACTGCGGCGTCGCGACCCCGAATCGGGATCGACAAGGCCGCGGTCGTCTACGTCGAACCGGTCGAGGGCGGCCTGACCCGGCTACTGGCGGTCTTCTCGACGGGCGTCGGCGAGCTGCCGGGCGAGGTCGGACCCATCCGGAGCGCCCGGGAGTCCGACGTCACCCTCCTGGCCAACTGGGGCCGGGTGGCGTTCGCCTACTCGGGTGGCTCGGCGTTCACCCGCGGCCTGGTCGACCGAGCCGATCTCGCGTCGATCCCCTATGACGCGTCCACCCAGGGGTACCGACGGGCGGGCGACCGCCGAGCGCCGTACAACGTCATCGGCGACGGCCAGGCACTGCTGGCGCGTGCGGCCGTGGGCCCCGCAGCGGGCGACCCCGGCTTCCGCTTCGGCCCGGCCCGGCCGGGCGGGACCCCGGCGACCTCGGTCACCACCGCCTGGCCGGCCGCCCGGGTCACCTTCATGTGGGACGCCGTCAGCGGCCGGTACCTGGTGGCCACCGACGGCCGGCCCGACGTGGTGGCCGGCGGCGCTCAGCTCGGTGCCGCAACCGTCGTGGTCCAGGAGGTGACCACTCACCTCAGCCAGAACCGCGACGTCAATGGCGCTCAGACGCCGGTGGTCGACCTCCTCGGCTCAGGCGCCGTCACCGTGCTCCGCGACGGCCTGGCCTGGCGCGGTCAATGGTCCCGTCCCGACGCCACCTCGGCGACGAGCTTTCAGATCGACGGGCGGGCGATCCCGATGGCCTCCGGACCGGTGTGGGTCCTCCTCGTCCCTGCCGGCCAGCCGGTCACCGTCGGCTGACACGCATACCGACGAGCAGGTATGCGTCTCTGCCGCGGCTGAGCCGGTATGCGTCCCACCCGGTTTTGCGTCTCAGCCGCAACTACCAGGAGATCGGCCGGGAACCGCCATCCCGGGGCTGTCGGCCACCACGGACCCGGCCGCTAGGCTCGCCACGCACGACTTGATGCACGAACCGCATTCCGACGATGGGACGGCTGGCGTGGACCTCTTCGAGTACCAGGCACGGGACATGTTCGAGGCGCACGGGGTGCCCGTGCTGGCTGGCATCGTCGCCGACACCCCTGAGGCGGTCCGCGCGGCGGCCGAGGAGATCGGTCCCAAGAGCGGCGGGGTCGTCGTCGTCAAAGCGCAGGTCAAGACCGGCGGCCGCGGCAAGGCCGGCGGCGTCAAGGTCGCCAAGACCGCCGACGACGCCGAGGCCGCCGCCGAGCAGATCCTCGGCATGGACATCAAGGGCCACACCGTCCACCGCGTCATGGTGGCCTCGGGCGCCAACATCGCCGAGGAGTACTACTTCTCGCTCCTGCTCGACCGTGCGAACCGCTCCTATCTCGCCATGTGCTCCAAGGAGGGCGGCATGGAGATCGAGCAGCTCGCCGTGGAGCGGCCGGAGGCGCTCGCCCGCGTCCGCGTCGACCCGAACATCGGCATCGACGACGCCAAGGCCCGCGAAATCGTCCAGGCGGCCGGGTTCGACGAGTCGGAGCAGGCCACCATCGCTCCCATCCTCACCACCTTGTGGGACGTCTACCGCGAGGAGGACGCGACCCTGGTCGAGGTGAACCCGCTGGTCAAGACCGCGGACGGCCAGATCATCGCCCTCGACGGCAAGGTCACCCTCGACGCCAACGCCGACTTCCGGCACGCCGACCATGCCGAGCTCGAGGACGCCCGGAGCGCCGACCCGCTCGAGGCCGAGGCCAAGAAATTGGACCTCAACTACGTCAAGCTCGACGGCGACGTGGGCATCATCGGCAACGGCGCCGGGCTGGTCATGTCGACCCTCGACGTCGTCGCGTATGCCGGTGAGGACGTCGCCAAGGACCGCGGCCTCGACACCCCGCCCAAGCCGGCGAACTTCCTCGACATCGGCGGCGGCGCGTCAGCAGAGGTCATGGCCAACGGGTTGCATATCATCCTCGGCGACCCTCAGGTCAAGGCAGTGTTCGTGAACGTCTTCGGTGGCATCACCGCCTGCGACGCAGTGGCCAACGGCATCGTTGGCGCTCTCGACAAGCTGGGCGATGAGGCGACCAAGCCGCTCGTCGTCCGCCTCGACGGCAACAACGTCGACGAGGGCCGGCGCATCCTGGCCGAACGGAACCACCCGCTCGTCAGCATCGAGGGCACCATGGACGGCGCGGCCCGCAAGGCCGCCGAGCTCGCGGCCGCCAACTAGGACTGAACTAGGACTGAACTAGGACACGGAGACAACAACCATGTCGATCTTCCTCGACCAGGACTCCAAGGTCATCGTCCAGGGCATGACCGGGTCCGAGGGCATGAAGCACACGACTCGGATGCTCGCCTCGGGCACGGCGGTCGTCGGCGGGGTCAACCCGCGCAAGGCCGGCCAGAC
>JBKPQA010000203.1:0-4957 GCA_046733835.1 Actinomycetota bacterium | reverse complement strand
GGCACGGGTCACCGTGTCGACGATCTTGCGCGCCGAGCTGTCGATGACCTCGTGGTCATACGACTTCAGTCGGATGCGGATCTTCTGTCCCGCCATCTGGTCTGGTCTCTCTCTCGCCGGACAACTGCTGTGGTCGTGCTGCTCTGGACTTGTCGGCCGTCGTTGTTCCGGCCCCCGCGCTCGGGTGTGTCGCGCCCGCTCCGCGGTTCGACGGCTGGCACTCTCGTGCCCGACGTCGGGGTCTCGTTCCGAAGTTCCCGGTGCTCCGGGTGCCTGCGCTTCCCTGGGGCCACACGCGGTGTCCGGCAAGGGCGGCGATACTCACCTCGAGGGTGCGCACCGCGCGTCAAGCAACTTCCCTAGTGTGCCAGAGGCGGCGCACTCGGTTCAAATCAGGTCAGCGGTCCGCGATGTCCCCAAGGGCGATCTTAACGTCGACCACCGGCGTGCCGTCGACGGCCTCCAGACCGCTCACCGTCAGCCTCCCCCCGTCCACCGCGAGCACCGCACAGCGGTGCAAGCCGAGAGGGTTCGGGCGGTCCGGCGATCGCGTCGCGAAGACTCCGGTAACCGGCCGGCTGATGTCTCCCCGCGGGTGGACGGCCAGCGTCTCGCGGTCGCCGAGATGGAGCCAGGTAATCACGACGATCTCGTCGCCGGGTGAGAGTCCGGCCAGGGCCGGCACGACCGACGGCTCCATCTCCAGCACGGCGTCGGGGGCACCCTCGTCGCCCTGCTTCGGGGCGTCCGCCACGTCGGCAAGAGGACTGCGAACGTACCCCACGACACGGAGCTCGTATGCGTCGCCCGGGGTCACGCGGCACCGTCCGGGGCGAGGAACGCGGCGAGCGCGGCCACATACCTTGCCGGTTCGACGGCGGCGCAGAGCTCACGTGAACTGTGCATCGAGAGGACCGGGGCACCGAAGTCGACCGTCGTCGCGCCGGTGAGCGCCGCGGTCATCGGGCCGACGGTGCTGCCGGAGCGGAGGTCGCTGCGGACGACGTACCGCTGCATCGGCACGCCCGCCTGCGCGCAGGCCAGGGCAAACGCCCCGGCGCCCAGGCTGTCCGTCGCGTACTTCAGCATGGTGCTGATCTTGAGCACCGGGCCGCCGTCGACGGCGATCTGGTGCTGCGGTTCATGGCGGTCGGGGTAGTTGGGGTGGGTCGCGTGCGCGGTGTCGCCGGAGGCGACGACCGTGCCAGCGAGCGCCCGCCACAGGTCCTCGCGGTCGCCTCCGGGGGCGACGACGATGCGCTCGACGACAGTGGGCAGGAGCGTCGAACGGGCGCCGCGCTCCGACTCGCTGCCGGCCTCCTCGTGGTCGAAGAGGACCAGCAGTGGCGTATGCGGGTTGTCCTCCTCCACGGCGGCCAGCAGGGCCCTGACTCCGGCGTAACAGGTGAGCTGGTTGTCCAAGCGGGGCGCCACGACCAGCTCCGCGTTACGGCCGAAGCGCCGTGCGGGCTCGAGGACGTGAGTCATGGCGTCCCAGCCCAGGACGTCTTGAGGGCGCGCCCCTACCTGGTCGGCCAGCCAGGCGGTGAAGTCGCCAGGGGCGGCGGCCAGGCCCCAGATCGGTGCGAGGTGCTGCTGCGGGTTGAGGGTGAGCGTTGTCTTGGGCGGCTCACTGAGGTGGATGGCGAGGCTGGCAACTCTGAGCAGCGGTTCGTCGGCTCGGAACAGTCGCGGCTCGACGCCACCTGGCCCGCGGACAGCGACGCGACCCGAGAGGCCGAGGTCGCGGTCCATCCAGGCGTGCAGCAGCGGGCCGCCGTACGGCTCGACACCGAGGAGCTGCCAGCCGGCGCGAGCGTGGTCGGGGTTCGGCTTGATGCGCAGGTTCGGGCTGTCGGTGTGAGCCCCGACGATTCGGAACGACCGGACGGGACTAGGGCGGTTCGCGGTAGACCAGGCGACGAGGGATCCGCCGCGCACCAGGTAGTACCGGCCCGGCTCAGAGGGGAAGCGGTCGGTCTCGGCCACCTCGGTGAATCCGGCCGGCTGCAGTAGACCAACTGCCGTGCGGACGGCGTGGAACGGCGAGGGTGACGCGTCCACGAAGTCGACAAGGCCCTGGACGGCAGCATCCGTGTCAAGGGTCCGAGGCACGCCCGCCACTGTAGGGCGGGCGTCGTCAACGCTCCCGTGGTGTCGCGGCACCGACGGCGAGCAGCCGGACTAGCGCCGGCATCCCCAGCCACTGCTCCTCACGGATCTCGGCGACGTCGAGGTGGCGGCCGATCGCGCCGACGATGTCGCGGTCGCAGCGGCAGCCCATGGCGAAGGCGCTCCAGGGTTCGACCAGCCGCTCCTGCCAGCGCCGAAGAGCCGATCCCTCAGGCGCCGCCACGTGTTCGACGAAGAGGAAGCGCCCGCCGGGACGAAGGACGCGCGCCACCTCGGCGAGCGCGGCGTCCATCTCGGGAACGGTGCACAAGACCATCGTCGAGACGACGGTGTCCACGCTGCCGCTGGCGACGGGCAGCGCCGCGGCATCGGCATCGACGACGACCGCGTCGGCCTGGTCCCGGGTGACGCGGCGGATCAGAAGGCCGCGCATCGTGGGTGCCGGCTCGGTCAGGAGGAGCCGGTCGACCGCAGGGTAAGCAGCGAGGTTCTCTCCGGTGCCGGCGCCGATCTCCAGGACCGTGCCGCGGGCGTCGGCCAGGAGCGCCGACCGGCGGGCGGCCATGCCGCGGTGCTCGCCGAGCGCGAGGAAGGCGTCGTAGATGTGGGCGCCCACGACGTCCCATGCGGACTCGTGGTGCGCAGGGGGTGACATGGTGGCGCGAGTCGGAGTGCTCATGAGTCCAGTGCACGGGTTGCCGGCATCATGACGCATCGCGAGGAACGGTCATCCTCGTGGATGGCCCGCTCGGGCCATCCTCAGACCAGGCCCGCCCGGGCGGCGGCCGCCGCCGCAGCGGCTCGCGAGGTCAGTTGCAGCTTGACCCGGATATTCGCGACATGGCGGTGGATCGTGTGCGGGCTGAGGACGAGCCGTTCCGCGATCTCGTCATCGGAGAGCCCGCCCGCGACGAGCCGCAGCACCTCGAGCTCGCGGTCAGACAACGAGTCGAGCCCCGGAGGTCGGGCGGGGGTCGCCGCCCCGGCATCGGCGCTCACGAGCGGCTCGCCGAGGAAGCGGGCGACCTGCGCAACCACAGCATCCGCATCGCCGCGCCACGGGAAGTGGTCGCCGCCCTCGAGGAGGACGAAGGCGGAGCCGGGAACACCGGCTGCCACCTCACGTCCCAGCGATGCCGGGATGGTGTGATCGGCGCGACGGTGGAGAACGAGTGTGGGCACGGCCACGTGCGTCAGATCGGGGCTGACGTCCATCGCATACACCGAGCGGAGGGAAGCGGCGGCCGTCTCCGCGCTGGCACTCTGTCGCTGGAATCGGGCGAAGGCGTCACGTTCCGCCGGGCTCGCGCCGGGGAGGAACACGTCGGCGAGGATCCGCGACCCCAGACCCCAATGGCTGGACACCACGGAGACCAGCGTGTCGCGAGCCTCCTGCGGAGCGATGCCCCGACCGTCGGCGTAGGCGCCATAAAGAACGAGTCGGCGTACGCGGTCTGGGTGCGACACCGCATACCGGACTGCCACGCAGCCCCCGGAGGACGTGCCAAGGACGAACGGCTCACCGCCGGCCGCCTGGACCACCGCGTCGAGGACGGCCACCTCCGCGTCGAGCGTGGCAGGCGGCGGCGCATCGCGGTCGGAGAGGCCGGTGCCCGGCCGGTCGTACCGCACCACTTGGAACCGGGTCGCGAGCCGCTCGACGAAGCGGCGGATCGCCGGGTCCTGCCAGTCGAGCTCGAGGTGGCTGCACCACAGGCCGCTGATGACGAGGTTCGGCCCGGTGCCCACCGCTGACCACGCGACGCGCGGGCCAGCTGCGGAGGTGAACCGGATCTCCTGCTCCACCAGCGGAGGATAGGCCCGGCGCAGCCGCAACCGATCGGCGGCCCCGTCGGGCGCGCGATCGCGCGAGCAAACGGAAGTCCCACCACAGCGGGGCTGTGGTGGGACTTCCGGATGGGTGTTACTTGGTGATCTTGGTGACCCGGCCGGCGCCGACGGTGCGGCCGCCCTCGCGGATCGCGAACCGGAGACCCTCCTCCATGGCGATCGGCTGAATGAGCTCGACCGACATTTCGGTGGTGTCGCCCGGCATGACCATCTCGGTGCCCTCGGGGAGCTTGACGACCCCGGTGACGTCGGTGGTGCGGAAGTAGAACTGCGGACGGTAGTTGTCGTAGAACGGCGTGTGCCGGCCACCCTCGTCCTTGGACAGGATGTAGACGTTGCCGTCGAAGTGGGTGTGCGGCGTGATCGAGCCGGGCTTCGCCACGACCTGACCGCGCTCGACGTCCTCGCGCTTGGTGCCACGAAGGAGCAGGCCCACGTTCTCCCCCGCGCGGCCCTCGTCGAGGAGCTTGCGGAACATCTCGACCCCGGTGACCGTGGTCTTGGCCGGCGGTCCGGTGTGGATGCCGACGATCTCGACCTCCTCGTTGACCTTGAGGACGCCGCGCTCGATCCGGCCGGTCACGACCGTGCCGCGGCCGGTGATGGTGAAGACGTCCTCGACGGGCATGAGGAACGGCTTGTCCACGTCGCGCTCCGGAAGCGGGATGGCGGTGTCGACAGCGTCCATCAACTCGAGGACGCTCTTGCTCCACTCCTCGTCGCCCTCGAGCGCCTTGAGCGCCGAGACGCGGACGACCGGCAGGTCGTCGCCGGGGAACTCGTAGGACGACAGCAGCTCACGGACCTCCAGCTCGACGAGCTCGAGGATCTCCTCGTCGTCGACCATGTCGGTCTTGTTGAGCGCCACGACGATGTAGGGGACGCCGACCTGGCGGGCCAGGAGGACGTGCTCACGGGTCTGCGGCATCGGGCCGTCGGTAGCCGCGACGACGAGGATCGCGCCGTCCATCTG
>JBKPQA010000202.1:0-9656 GCA_046733835.1 Actinomycetota bacterium | reverse complement strand
AACGCGGTCATCGCCGAGGCGTTCCTCGAACACTTCGACGGCTTCTCCATCGGCTCCAACGACATGACCCAGCTCACCCTGGGCCTGGACCGTGACTCCGGCCTCGTCGCCGCCGGGTTCGACGAACGCGACCCCGCCGTGCAGCACATGCTGTCCCTGGCCATCGCCGCCTGCAAGAAACACGGCAAGTACGTCGGCATCTGCGGACAAGGCCCCTCCGACCACCCTGACCTGGCCGCCTGGCTCCTCGACCAGCACATCGACACCATGTCGTTGAACCCCGACACCGTCGTCGACACCTGGATGGCGCTGAGCCGGCGCTAATCCGGCGCCGCGTCGTCCGCGGACCGTCGGACAGGCGATGCCAGGCAGGGCTCGGCCTGTCGGCCGACTTCTGCGGCGTCTCGCCTGGCAGATCGGCGCCTCTGCCTGTTGACGGCACAACGAGTCGTCAGCGTCAGTCGTCGATGACCGCGTCCACCTCGATCTCGACCAGCCAGGTCGGATCGATGAACCGGCTGACCTGCATGACCGTCATCGCCGGACGGATCGAACCGAAGAACTCCCCATGCACCCGGCCGACGATCTCCCAGTCATGGATGTCGACGAGAAGGACACGAGTGCGGATCACGTCGTCGGGCGACGCCCCGGCATCGTGTAAGGCCTGGCGGACCGTCTCGAGGCACTGTCTAGCCTGTCCTTCGACGTCGCTGGGACCACCCACGGCAGCGGTCCCAGAGACAGCCAGCAGCTGGCCCGCGCGCACCGCGCGAGAGAACCCGAGCCGCTCCTCGTACGGCGAGCCACTGGTCACTCGTCGTCGCCTCGTCGTCATTGCTGCTCGCCTCGTCTCCAAAGTCCATACAGATTTTGTCGTGACATTGTTACGTCCGGACGTGTTCCTCGTTACCCTGTGTCCATGACCGCGCAGCTCGTCGACCTCCGGATCGACCGCGGTTCTCCCATCCCGCTCTATCACCAGCTCGCGGAGCAGCTGAGCAGCGCGATTCGCGAGGGCCAGCTCGAGCCGGGTGATCCGTTCGAGAATGAGCTGGCAATGTGCGAGCGGCTCGGCCTCTCCCGGCCCACGGTCCGGCGGGCGATCCAGGAGATGGTCGACCAAGGCCTGCTCGTCCGCCGGCGAGGTGTGGGCACCACCGTCGCGAACCGCAAGGTCCACCGCCGGTTCGAGCTGTCGAGCCTGTTCGACGAGCTCAAGCGCGCCGGCCGAGCGCCGCATACGAAAGTCCTTGAGCTGGAACGACTTCAAGAGCCCCGGGCGGCAACGGCGCTCGACCTTCCCGAGAACACCGAGATGCTGTCGATCCTCCGGCTGCGGCTCGTCGAGGACAAGCCGCTCGCGCTCCTGCGCAACTGGTTGCCGCCGGAGTACTTCGACCTCACCCGTGAGGAGCTGGAGGCGACCGGCCTCTACGACGCCCTCAGGACCCGCGGGGCGAAACCGGTCGTCGCCCGGCAGAGCATCGGGGCGCGAATGCCGACACCGGCCGAGCGCCGGCATCTCAATCTCCGCGGCGGGCAGCCGGTGCTGACCATGACCCGGATGGCCTTCGACGTCTCCGGCAAGGCGGTCGAGTTCGGCGACCACAGCTACCGGGCCGAGGATTACGCCCTCGACATGGTGGTGGACGAGCGCTGACGGTCACGACGGACTCAGCCGACCCGGGACGTTGAACGGGGTCACGACCTGTACGTTCGCGGGTGTCGACGTCGGAGCGCCGGGCAGCAGCCGGTGGTACCGCAAGACCTGTCGGATGGCGTTGCGGGCGTCGGCGTGCAGGTCGTGATGGAGGACGGCCGTGAGCGTATGCGTGTGGAGCAGCTCCAGGTTGTCCCGGTCGAGGTCGTGGGCCACGTGGACCAGGCGATCACGTCCAACCGTCGCGAACGCCCCGATGATCGCGCGGTTGCCACCACCGATCGAATAGGCGCCGACGAGTGACCGATGCGCCCGAAGCTCCTTCTCCACAAGAGCTTTCAGCGTCTCGTCGAGCCCCTCGCTTTCGGTAATTCCGACGATCCGCCGGTGCGGCGACAGCGTGCGCAGCCGGTGACGAAATGCTTGGTACCGCTCGCTTTCACCGAAGAACGCCGAGCGGCTCAGTGTCACCAGGACGTGACCACGCTTGCCTCCGAGCCACCCCGCGACGAGGTAGGCAGCGGTCTCGCCGGCTGAGCGGTTGTCCAGCCCCACGTACGCGATTCGGCCGCTGTCGTGGATGTCGGTGACGAGGGTGACGACCGGAATCCCGCGGCCGGTGAGCCGGCGTACTGCCTCAGCAACTGGCGGCTCGTCCGGCGCCTTGAGCAGGACGCCGTGCGAGGTCCGACCGCGTGTCCCGACGCGGTCCAGGGTCGTCACCGCGCCGTCGACATCGGCGTGCTCGCCGAACCGGAACCGCGCCCGCACAGCAGCGGGTCGCGCGGAACCCAGTTGGGCCTCGAGCGCCTCGCGATAGGCCGACGAGAACCGCTGGGGTGCCTGCATCACGACATCGAGGACCAGCGTCCGAGCACCGAGTCGCAGCTGCGACTGCTGGCGATCCAGGTCCAGAACCGCCTGCTCGACCGCTCGGACCGCCCTAGGGCTGATCCCCGGACGGCCGTGGAGGACCCGATCGACGGTTGCTCGCGACAGCTGCGCCTGGGAAGCGATGTCGTCGACACGGTGCTCCCTCGTCACGCGGCCAAGCGTAGGCACCCGCTCCCTCGATGAGGCGTTTCTGAGGCGAACCACCGCCGCCGGACGCCAGCGCTGCGGTCGATGCTGGTCGCCAGGCATACCGATCACCGAAGGAGATCCCCATGAGCGCCACCGCCGCCGTTCCGTTCACCTCCAAGCGGATCACCGCCGCCGACGCCCGGCTCGAGGACCTCGTCGACGTCCTCGCGGAGCAGACCGAGCTGGCCGACTACCCGCACGCGACCGACGTCACGCAGCAAGTTCTCGTCTACGACTCGTCGACCGTCACGTCAGTGGACCGCGAGGAGCTCATCTCCCTTGAGAGCGAGATCGCCCGGGCCTTATGCACGGGTCCCGGGATCGTCGTCTTCCGACGGGCCTTCGACGCCGCCGTCGTCGACCGGGCGACTGCGGCGTTCGTCACGATGATCGCCGCGCAGCGGGAGTCCGGGATGTCAAGCGGCGACCACTTCGCCAAGCCCGGGGCCAACGACCGCGTCTGGAACGCCTTGCAGAAGCTGGCCGTGGAGGCGCCGGACGTCTTCGTCGATTACTACGCCAACGGTGTCGTGGCCCTAGCCGCTCGGAGCTGGCTGGGCCCTGCCTACCAGATCACGTCGCAGGTCAACGTCGTCAACCCCGGCGGCGCGGCTCAGACCGTGCACCGCGACTACCACCTCGGGTTCCAGTCCGACGAGCGCTGCGGGCAGTACCCGCCGCACGTGCACGCGCTGTCGCAGGTCCTCACCCTCCAGGGCGCCGTGGCCCACGGTGACATGCCCGTCGTCTCGGGTCCGACCCTCTACCTGCCGCACAGCCAGAAGTACTCGCACGGCTACGTCGCATACCGGCGGCCCGAGTTCCAGGAGTACTTCGAGTCTCACCACGTGCAGCTGCCCCTAGAGAAGGGGGACGCGGTCTTCTTCAACCCCGCGCTTCTGCATGCCGCCGGCTCCAACCAGTCCACCGACATCCGGAGGATGGCCAACCTGCTGCAGATCTCGTCGGCCTTCGGTCGCGCCATGGAGACCATCGACCGCGAGCGCGTGTGCACCGCCATCTACCCCGCACTCCGGTCAGCCGCGGACACGGGCCTGTCACCGGCGGCGGTGGCCAACGTCATCGCGGCGAGCGCGGAGGGCTACCCCTTCCCGACAAACCTCGATCGCGCCCAGCCGATCGATGGCATGGCTCCGCCGAGCCAGGCCGAGCTCGTCGCAGAGGCACTGGCCGCTGGTTCAACCCTTGAGGAGCTGACGAGAAGGCTTGCCGCACAACGCGAAACCCAGCTCAGCCACTGACCGGACCCGAGGTCGACCGCACCTCGCGAGATGGCGCTTGTCGTGCAGGGGACGCATGGGGAGATCGAGGTGCCGATGTTTCCTGTTCCGCACGAAGGCGATTCGCTGATTCTGCGGCGCGCCGGAGCCGAGGACGTCGTCGAGCACCTGGGGACCCGCACCAGCTACACGTACCAGCTAGCGGTGCTCGCCGACGCGCTGGTCATGGGCACCCCGGTGCTGACCGACGCCGACTGGGCAGTGGCCAACATGCGCCTGGTCGACGCCGCCTATGCGTCCGCCAGGATCAGATGCCGGCTGGCGTCAAGCGGTGCTGGTGGCGACCGGTCCGGGAACGGTGGTCGTATTTGACGTGTAGAGGATGACCACATCGCCGAAAACGACGGACCCGTCTCGCGCGAAGAAGACCAGTTCGTTGTTGTCGGGCCGGAGGGTGCGGCCGGCATTCGTGGTGGCGGGGATGATCTCGTGCCAGGTGCGTTCCGCCTCGTCGCCGTCGACGAACGTGTACTGGGTTGCCGTGAAGTCGTTGATCCTGACGGAGAAGGCGGGCTTTCCGAAGCGACGGGTCCGGTAGTAGATCATGGCCGGCAGCGCGACCACGCCGGGGAGTGAGAAGAAGAGATGGCGGTCGGTGCTCTGGCTGCTCGGCAAGGTGAACCCTCCGGCCGTCTCTTGGAAGGCGCGGTAGCGAGCGACCTGAGTTGGCTCGAAGCTGAGGCGCTCAGCAACGTCAACACTTGAGTCAACACTTGACATGAAGGAACCCTCCTCGGGTGTGGTAATGCGGCGGTGGCTGCGATGTGCAGGGAGCCCTCGCGCGCTCGCTTGAACGAGCGGTTCCTGGCTCCTGGCGGTAGAGGAGATGTCCGGCTGCCGAAAGATACGAGCGATCCCCGCACCCGCAGGGCACCGCGCCTACCCAGTGCGGTGGCGGGCCGGCGCTGTTGGGGCAGAGCTGCGCGGGACGATGGGCAGCCGTAGCGCACCGGGGGCGGCGTGCGGCACGGTGGGATGCAGCGGCTCGACCGGGTCGACCCGCTCGTAGGCCGACCCCAACGCGGGTCGTGGATCTGGCTCGCCCTTGTTTGGCCAGAACGCCATTGCTCGCTCCGCCTGGGCGGCGATCGTCAGCGACGGGTTGACGCCGAGATTGGCGGAGATGGCGGAGCCGTCGACGACGTGCAGGCCGTCGTACCCGTAGAGCCGCTGGTATGGGTCGACCACGCCGGTCTCGGGTGAGTCGCCGATTGCGCAGCCGCCGATGAAGTGAGCGGTCATCGGGACGTCGAACGGCTCGCCGATGCTGCCGCCGGCGTACCCCTCTCCCGACTCGTTCGACATCGCCTTCGCCATGAGCCGGGCGCCCCGGTTGGCGGCCGGGATCCACACCGGGTTTGGTTCCCCTTGGCCCCGCTTGGAGGACAGTCGCCACCCGAACGGCGTCCTCTTGGGAAAGACGGTGATCGAGTTGTCGAGCGCCTGCATGGCCAGCAGCACGATCATCCGCTCCGACCAGTGCTTGAAGTCGTAGAGCCGCGGCAGGTTGGATCGCTGCTTCCACATCTCCTTCACCCATCGCTGCTTGCGGTGGGGCCCACCGTCGGTGAGCACGGTCTGCAGCAGCGACATGGAGTTCGAGCCCTTGCCGTAGCGGACCGGCTCGAAGTGAGTGGTCGGGTCGGGGTGGATCGAGGACGTGATCGCGACGCCGGCGGTGTAGTCGACGGCCAGGTCCGGTGCGATCGCACCCAGGATCGCCTCCGAGTTAGTGCGGGTCCGCTCACCCAGCCGGTCGGAGATCGCGGGCAGGTGGCCCATGGTCTTGAGCTTGTGCAGCAGCTTTTGGGTGCCGATCGCGGCGGCGCTGAAGACGACCTGGTCGGCAGTGAACACCCTGGTCGCCGACCGTCGGCGGAGCTTCGCCTTTGTCCAACGGGCGTGCACCTCGTAGCCGCCGTCCGCCCGGGGCAACACCCGGATCACCGTGGTGAGGGGGTGCAGCTCGGCCCCGTTTTGCTCCGCGAGGTAGAGGTAGTTCTTGACCAGAGTGTTCTTCGCGTTGTGCCGGCACCCGACCATGCACTCGCCGCACTGGAGGCAGGTGTTGCGGGTCGGTCCGACACCGCCGAAGTACGGATCGGGCACGGCGGTCCCCGGCGCCACTCCCTCCTGGCCGAAGAAGACGCCGACCGGCGCCTGGTGGTAGGAGTCGGCAACCCCCATGTCCTCGGCGACCTGTTGCATCACCCTGTCGGCCGGAGTGACGAACGGATTCTCAACCACGCCGAGCATCCGCTTCGCCTGGTCGAAGTACGGGGCCAGCTCGGCCCTCCAATCGGTGATGTCAGCCCAGGACGGATCGTCGTAGAAGGGGTCGAGTGGCTCGTACAGGGTGTTCGCATACACCAACGAGCCACCGCCTACGCCAGCGCCAGCGAGGATCAGACAGTCCTTGACCATGTCGATCCGTTGGATGCCGTAGCAGCCGAGGGCCGGGGCGAACAGGAACCTCTTCAGCTCCCACGACGTGTCGGCGAAGTCACTGTCAGCCAGCCGCGCGCCAGCCTCCAGAACGCCCACCGCGTAGCCCTTCTCGGTCAGCCGTAGCGCGGTGACTGAGCCGCCGAAACCGGACCCGATGACCAAGACGTCAAAGTGGTTTGCGGTCACGCCCTGTTCTGGTCGCTGGATCACGGAAGTCCCCCTAGCCGGAGGGTGAACTGGAATTCTGGTTGAGACTGCGCCCCTGGTTGCTGGACCTGGTCGTCTAAGCATGATCCATCGCGCATCACGGCCACCTGGGGTCCGGTCGACGCCGACGGAATACTGCCTAAGAGAAGGTGGCTGAGCCGTTGACTGACGGCGAGTGAACCCTAGAATCGGGGTCGCCATGACGGACCGCGCCAGCATCGCCCGACCTGAATTCCACAAGGCCCTGTTCGGGCACGACCCGAGTCAGGTCAACGCCGTGATCCAGGACTTGCAAGCCAGAGTTGACACCGCCGAGCGCGACTTCCAGGTGGCTCGTGCGCGGATCCGTGAGCTGGAGCAGGCGCAGTCACAGACCGCCGCCCCGACCTACGGCGATCTGGGCGAGCGCCTGGTGTCGATCCTCAGCATCGCTGAGGAGGAGGCCGCCGAGCGCCGCGGCGCTGCCGAGACGGAGGCTCGGCAGCAGCGCGAGGAGGCAATAGCTGCCGCGAAGACCATCCAGGCTGATGCCGACCGGTACGCCGAAGGGGTCCGCAAGGCAGCCGACTCGGAGGCGGCCCAGGTCCTCGAGGACTCGAGGCGTCGGGCGAACGAAGTGCTCGAGGATGCCGAACGAGAAGCGTCGGCGCGTCGTGCCGAGGCCGAAGCACTCTTCGAGACGCACCGCGCCAAGGCGGCCGCCGCAGCTGCGGATCTGGAACGGTCCCTGGCAGCCCGCCGCGACGAGGCCGCCGCGGAGATCGCGGCCCAGCTCGCGGTGCAGGAGGACTCTCTGCAAGCAGCAGAAGCGCGCGCAGTCGAGCTGGCCGAGCAGTCGGAGGCCGCATACGAGGAGGCCCGAGCGATCGCCAACGCGCACATCGCACAGGCGGAGGAGCAAGCCGCGCTGATCCTCCAGCGGGCCCGCGCGCAAGCCGACCGGATCACCCGCAACTCCGAGCGGGAGGTGACTGCGGCGTCAGCACGCAGAGACAGCATCAACGTGCAGCTGGACAACCTGCGCCAGATGCTGGCTACGCTCGGCGGCCCCGGCGTGGCGGAGCAACTGCTCGCCCAGGGATCGGCAGCACCTCCGGACGCGGGTTCGCCAAGCGGACACGGCGACGATGCCGACGGAAGGGACGGCGACGAGCCCCGGGAAGCTCACCACTCAGGCGAGGAGAGCGATCAAGTCCCGGCCGCTGAAGAACCCGCTGCCTGGTACGAAACACTGCAGAGCGGTGAATCGTCTCCCGCCTCCGTCGATGCATCGGCCGTGGAAGCGGTCGACGGCGACGCCGCTGGGGCTGACTCGCAGACTGCCCATCGCCAAGAGGACTCGTCGCCCAACTCCGGGAAGACTCCTCCGGCCCGCGGGCGACGCATCAGACCCGCCTGAGCCACCTGGTGGCCAGCGTCCGCTTGAGCCGTCTCGTGGGCAGCCGCGCGGAGTGGCGCTGAGCAGCTAGTCGCCCAGCCCGAACCGTCGCCTTGGCTTTGGGATAACGTGCCAGGGGGAGGCATGCGGTGACGCGGGTGTTGGTGGTGGACGACGATCCGCAGCTGCTGCGCGCCCTGCGAATCACGTTGGCAGCACAGGAGTTCCGAGTTGAGTCGGCCGTCGACGGTCAGTCGGCGCTGGAGGC
This sequence comes from Actinomycetota bacterium, assembly GCA_046733835.1. Classification (GTDB taxonomy): domain Bacteria; phylum Actinomycetota; class Actinomycetes; order Actinomycetales; family Dermatophilaceae; genus Lapillicoccus. Next base: position 1,311 of record JBKPQA010000202.1, on the reverse strand, counting down.
GGTGGTCAAGCGCCCTCCGGACGTGGTCGTCCTCGATCTGGGCCTGCCAGACCTGGACGGGATCGAGGTGTTGCGCCGGATCCGGCAGGAGTCCGATGTGCCGGTGATCGTCCTGTCCGCCCGGCACGAGACGCCGGAGAAGATCCGCGCTTTGGACGAGGGCGCCGACGACTACGTCACCAAGCCGTTCGGGATTCCCGAGCTGCTGGCCCGGGCCCAATCGACGCCCAGCGGCGGCCTCACCATGCGGGCGACCCTTCGCGTAGCGTCCGAGGACCGTCCTTACTGATCCACTGGTTCTGATCAGGAAGCAGATCGTCAAAGAGTGAGAGCCTGGGCGCGTGGATCCGCGCGTGCTGGTGGCTGACGCGCCTAGCTCAAGCCAGGGCGACCGGTGACGGCGCCGGCCGGCGAACCGGTAGGAGTCGAGGGAGCTCCTGACGGCCACACAGGTGCCGGGTCACATGCGCCCCGGGCCAGCTCGGCTCTTGTATTGGGCGCCCTTGGAGTCGTTTTCGGGGACATCGGGACCAGTCCTCTCTATGCGCTACAGACGGCGTTCTCGATCGACCAGGGGGAGGTGAAGCCCACCCCGGAGGACGTGTACGGCGTCATCTCGCTGGTGTTCTGGTCCGTGACGCTGATCGTCTCCGTCAAGTACGTGCTGGTGGTGATGCGCGCCGACAACGACGGTGAGGGCGGCGTGATGGCTCTGTCGGCGCTGGCCCGCCGGACGCTGCGTGGCGCACGCGGACGTCGCCTCGCCGTCGTCGGCGCTATCGGTGTTCTGGGGGCCGCCTTGTTCTATGGCGACTCGGTGATCACGCCGGCGATCTCCGTGTTGTCCGCAGTCGAGGGCCTGGGTGTCACGGGCTTGGGCGTGACGCACTTGGTGCTGCCGATTGCCATCACGATCCTGACTCTGCTGTTCCTGGGGCAACGGTGGGGTACCGCGCGGGTCGGATCGCTGTTCGGGCCGGTGATGGTGGGCTGGTTCGTGGTCCTGGCGCTGGCCGGTCTCGCCGAAGTGCTGCGTGAGCCGGCGATCTTCCGCTCGCTGCTACCGACCTACGCCGTGGAGTTCGGGGCCGCTCACCCCGGTATCGCCTTCATCGCGCTCGGGGCCATCGTCCTCTCGATCACCGGAGCCGAGGCGCTGTATGCGGACATGGGCCACTTCGGTCGGCCCGCGATCAGCCGGGCCTGGTTCACGGTCGCGTTCCCGGCACTGACGCTGAACTACCTGGGACAAGGCGGCTTGATCCTGGCGGACCCCTCCGCGGTGAGCAATCCGTTCTTCCTTCTCGTTCC
>JBKPQA010000201.1:0-3862 GCA_046733835.1 Actinomycetota bacterium | reverse complement strand
CTTCTTGGTTCCCATCAGATGCAGGTGCTCGCGAATGGCGTCGAGCAGGCTGACCCGCGGTTCGATCTCGAGCGTCGTCGGGACACCGTTGACGACAAGGTGCACGGGGCGGGCCGGCGGCGGGGCGGGGACGTCGATCATGGGGCTCCAGTTAACGCAACAGCGTTCTGTTCGGTTGGCGTGTAGGCTAACGCAACGTCGTTGCGCTAGCAAGAGGATGAGGAGGGTTCGATGAGCACGCAGTTCACCACGCCGTTCACGAGGGCCCGCCGTCCGGAGCACAAGCAACAGCGCCGGGAGGCGATCCTCGAGGCCGCCCGCGACCTGGCGAGCCGCCGCGGGGTTCGGGCCATCACCCTCGGTGACCTTGCCGACGCCGTGGGACTGGCCAAGTCCAACGTGGTCCGCTACTTCGGTACTAGGGAGGAGATCTTCGTCGAGCTGTGCACAGAGGAGGGTTACGGGCTCCGCGACGCGCTCCGGCCCCGGCTCGCCGACGTCAATGCCGAGACGCTCCCTCACGTGCTCGCCTCCACGCTCTTCGAGCACGAGCTGTTCTGCGAGCTCCTCAGCCAGCTGACGACGCACCTCGAGCACAACGTGTCCTACTCGGCCGCCGAGCGGCTCAAGGTCACGTCCACGGTGATTCTCGATGAGCTCGCTCACACCCTCGCCGAACGTCCGGTGGGCCTCGACCTCGACCAGGCCAAGCTCCTTCTCTCGGTGACCTCACAGCTGGGTGCCGGGCTCTGGGCCGCCTCCCGACCGTCAGACGTCGTGCTGCAGGTGTATGCGTCGCATCCGGAGCTCGTGCCCGCCGGGTCCGTGGACGCGACTCTTGAGCGTCTCGTCGCGGCGCTCGCGGCCGGGCTGCGGGCGGAGCCGCGAGCGGAGCCGCGGGCGAGCCGTCGGGTGAGCCGCGCAGGTGCGGCGCGGCATACGGTTGGGCAATGACCGACGTCCCCACAGTCTCGCTGACCACCCCGACCGGTCCCGTGCCGATTCCCCAGCTGGGGTTCGGCGTGTGGCAGGTCGACGACGACGAGGTGACCCCAGCCGTTGCCAAGGCTCTGGAGGTGGGGTACCGGCACATCGACACCGCCGCGATGTACGGCAACGAGCGAGGTGTCGGCGAGGCGGTGCAGGCCAGCGGACTTGGTGACAACGTCTGGATCACCACGAAGCTGAACAACGACGCGCACGGCTTCGACCTGGCTATGAAGGCGTTCGACGCCTCCATCGACAAGCTGCAGCGGGACGTCCTCGATCTGTACCTCATCCACTGGCCGCTGCCGAAGCGGGACCGCTACGCCGAGGCGTGGAAGGCGATGCAGGCACTGCGCGACGACGGCCGCATCACGACCATCGGCGTGTGCAACTTCCAAGTGGCGCACCTGGAGCGGCTCTACCAGGAGACAGGCGAATACCCCGCGATCAACCAGATCGAGCTGCACCCGTTCCTCGTCCAGCAGGAGCTCCGCGACTTCCATGCCGCGCACGGGATCGCGACCGAGGCGTGGAGCCCGCTGGCGTCGGGTGAGCTCGGCGTTCTCCAGGACCCCACGATCGCCGAGATCGCCGCGGCCCACGACGCGACGCCGGCCCAGGTGATTCTGCGCTGGCACCTGCAGCTCGGCAGCGTCGTCATCCCGAAGTCGGTGACGCCCAGCCGCATCGAGGAGAACTTCGACCTGTTCGGCTTCGAGCTCACTGAGGACGAGGTCGCGCGGATCACCGGGCTCGACCGCGCACAGCGGACCGGTCCCGACCCCGACCGCTTCAACCCCGGTGTCTAGTCCGACCGCGAACCGGCGGGAGATCGAGGCCGAGGTCCAGCGCGACTTCAGCCGCAGCATGTCCTACGGCGACTACCTCGCCCTGGACCAGCTGCTGGCGGCGCAGCACCCGCGCAGCGAGCCTCCACAGCACGACGAGCTGCTCTTCATCGTCCAGCACCAGACGGCGGAGCTGTGGCTCAAGCTGCTCCTCCACGAGCTGCGCTCGGCTCGGGCACTGCTGAGCACCGACGATCTGGCGCCGGCCCTCAAGCGGCTGGCTCGGGTCAAGCGGATCCAGGAGGTCCTCATCGAGCAGTGGGACGTCCTCGCAACGCTGACCCCGAGCGAATACGCCGAAATCCGGCCGTTCCTGGCGACCAGCTCAGGGTTCCAGTCGTGGCAGTACCGCGCGGTCGAGTTCCTCCTCGGCAACAAGAACGCCGAGATGGTCCGGGTGTTCGACCACGACCCCACGGCTCACGCCCTGCTCGACACCCTGCTACGCGAGCCCAGCCTCTACGACGAGTTCCTGCGCTACCTCGCTCGCCGGGGGTATGCGGTGCCGCCGGCATTGCTCGACCGGGACTGGACGGTGCCGCATACCCTCGACACGGAGCTGGTGCATGTCTTCGGTGAGGTCTACGCGGCTCCAGCCGCGCACTGGGGGGTTTACGAAACGTGCGAGGAGCTCGTCGACGTCGAGGACAACATGCAGCTGTGGCGGTTCCGCCACCTCAAGGTCGTCGAGCGGACCATCGGGCACAAGCGCGGGACCGGTGGGTCGAGCGGGGTCGACTTCCTGCGTCGGGCCCTCGACCTCACCTTCTTCCCGGAGCTGTATGCGGTGCGGTCCGAGATCGGCGACTGAGTCCGCTCCGGCGTCGTCAGGCGGCTAGGCGGCCGTGCGCAGCCGGACCTGGCGCTTGATCCGGCTCAGCATCGCCACCATCCCCCGCAGCCGCAGCGGCGACACCGCCTCACCGAGTCCGAACCGATACGGCGCGTCGTCGGGCACGGCGAGGACGTCGGCCGCGGGCAGACCGTCGAGGCCCTCGTAGAGGATCCCGGCGAACCCGCGCGTCGTCGGCGACTCGGCCGGCGCGTGGAAGAACAGGTGCACCGACCGGTCCGGGTCGTCGCTGACCTCGACCACGAGGAACAGAGGCGCCTGGCACTCGTCGACCCGTTCGAGCAGCTCGTCGTGGCCTTGGTAGCGCTCCGGAAGTCCGGGCAGCTCGTCGCTGAACTCCAGCAGGAGCTGCAGCTTCTCCGACGACGAGGCGGAGGAAAAGTCCTCGGCGATCTCCTCGAGCGCCGGCGGCAGCAACGCATTCTGCGCAGTCATCGCACCATGCCTACTTTTCAAGCCTACCTTTCAATAGGTACCCGAACGGAGTTGCCCCATTCCGTCCACGAGCCGTCGTAGTTGCGGACCTTCGTGAAGCCGAGCAGGTGCGACAGGACGAACCAGGTATGCGACGAGCGCTCGCCGATCCGGCAGTACGCGATGACGTCGTCGTCAGGGGAGAGGCCCTGCTCGCCCTGGTAGATCGCCTCGAGCTGGTCGCGGGACTTGAACGTTCCGTCCTCGTTGGCCGCCCGGGCCCAGGGCACCGACTTGGCGCCTGGGATGTGGCCGCCGCGAACGGCACCCTCCTGCGGGTAGTCGGGCATGTGGAGCAGCTCGCCCGAGAACTCGCCCGGAGAGCGCACGTCCACGAGCGGCCGGCCGAGGTGCGCGAGCACGTCGTCCTTGAACGCGCGGATCCGGTGGTCGTCACGCTCGACGATGGGGTACTCGGTGGGGGTCGGTGACGGGACGTCGCGGGTCAGCTCACGGCCTTCGGCGACCCACTTCGCGCGGCCGCCGTCGAGCAGCCGGATGTCCTCGTGGCGGAAGAGACTGAACACCCACAACGCGTACGCGGCCCACCAGTTGCTCTTGTCGCCATAGATCACGACCGTCGTGTCCCGACCGATTCCGTTGCGGCTCATGAGCTTTGCGAACGCCTCACCGTCGACGTAGTCGCGGGTGATCGGGTCGTTCAGGTCGAGGTGCCAGTCGATCTTGACGGCGCCTGGGA
>JBKPQA010000200.1:0-6184 GCA_046733835.1 Actinomycetota bacterium | reverse complement strand
GTCGGCCCACGCCCAGTACCACCGCCGGCTCGAGTTCGCCGTCTCCGAACGGGACGACCGCCTCGAAGAGATCGAGCGGGAAAAGGTGCTGCGCGACCCTGGGTTCGGCAAGACCTTCACAGACCACATGGTCAAGGCCATATGGACACTGGGCGAGGGGTGGCACGACGCCGAGGTCACCGCATACGGGCCGCTGCAGATCGACCCAGCCACCGCGGTCCTGCACTACGCGCAGGAGATCTTCGAGGGCATGAAGGCCTACCGTCACGAGGACGGGTCAGTTTGGACCTTCCGGCCGGAGGCCAACGCCGCCCGGTTCAACCGCAGCGCCCGCCGGCTGGCCCTGCCCGAGCTGCCCGAGCACGACTTCGTCGAGTCGCTGCGGGCGCTCGTGTCCACCGATCTCGACTGGGTGCCGGACCCGGGACCGTCGGGGGAGAAGAGCCTCTACCTGCGGCCGTTCATGTTCGCGTCGGAGGTGTTTCTCGGGGTGCGGCCGGCCGCCGAGGTCACCTACTGCGTCATCGCGTCGCCGGCGGCGGCGTACTTCCCGGGTGGCGTGAGGCCGGTGTCCCTGTGGATCTCCACGGACTTCGCGCGGGCCGGCGCCGGCGGCACCGGTGCGGCGAAGTGCGGAGGCAACTACGCCTCGAGCCTGGCCGGGCAGATGGAGGGCGCCGAGAACGGCTGCGACCAGGCGGTGTTCCTCGACTCCTCGACCCAGACGTACATCGAGGAGCTCGGCGGCATGAACCTGTTCCTCGTCTACCACGACGGTCGCATCGTCACGCCGGAGCTGTCGGGGACGATCCTCGAGGGCGTCACCCGATCGTCGATCCTCGAGCTCGCCAAGGAGATGGGGTTGGAGCCCGAGGAGCGCCGTATCCCGATCCAGGAGTGGAAGGACGGCGCGCGGTCCGGCGAGCTCGCTGAGGTGTTCGCCTGTGGGACGGCGGCAGTCATCACGCCGGTGGGCGAGCTCAAGTGGGACGGTGGCAGCGTTGACCACCGCCGCGTCGGTCACGAGGATCGCGTCGCCCTCGGACTGCGTCAGCGGCTCCTCGACATCCAGTACGGCCGCGTCGAAGACACGCGCGGCTGGTTGACGCGGCTCGCCTGAGGCGGTCCGCTGCTCCCGTATGCCTGACGTCGCCGCCGCGCTGATGGGCGCCGGACTGCGTCGTCCCCGGCTGGTGGCCACCGACCTCGACGGCACGCTGCTCCGGTCGGACGGGACCGGCTCGAAGCGGACGGCCGAGGCACTGCGAGCCGTCCAGGCGGCGGGCATCCGGACGGTGCTGGTCACCGCCCGGCCGCCGCGCTGGTTGGATCCTCTCGCTGACCTGGTTGGCGACGGCGGTGTGGCCATCTGCGGCAATGGTGCCTTCGTGTATGACGTGCCCCACCGAAACGTCCTGTCACACCAAGGAATTCAGCCGGCGGCGGTGGCCGAAATCGTGGCGGACCTCAGGCGTGAGCTGCCTGGCGTGACCTTCGCCGCGGAACGTGCGACGGGATTCGCGCTCGAGGAGGCGTACGAGAGCGAGCACCCGGTGCCGGTGGACGCGGTCCGCGGTCCGATCCCGACCGCGGACGGCGGAGTGGTTGGCAAGCTGCTGGGTCGGCATCCGTCGATACCGGAGGCCGAGTTCCTGAAGCGGGTGGCGGAGGTCGTAGGGGAGCGCGGCATCGTCGCCTACTCTGGCGCCGGCGGCCTCGCCGAGATCTCGGCGCCGGGGGTCACGAAGGCGGCCGGGCTCGAGGCGTGGTGCGCGGAGCTGGGCCTCGACGCGGCTGACGTCTGGGCCTTCGGTGACATGCCCAACGACCTGCCGATGATGGTGTGGGCGGGTACATCGTTCGCCGTGGCCAACGCGCACCCCGACGTCGTGGCCGCCGCGGATCAGGTCTGTCCCTCCAATGACGAGGACGGCGTCGCCCAGGTGCTCGAGCGTCTCGTCGAACCGGCCAGTGAGTGAGAACTTGGCCCACATGCCGAGACAGTCGTTGGAGTGCCGCCCCTTGACCGGCACTCTGGACCGCGTGACACCCGTGTGCACGGCCGTCGACCACGCCTCGCTCATTATCCCGTAGCGCGACGAGTACCCCTCGTCGCGCAGACCTCCCGCAACCCGGGGGGTCTTTTTGTGTCCCGGGCACACCCCGCTCGGACACCAGCGGCGAGCAGACGGCCGGCACACGTCACGCCCACCTCATAGCCCAGGAAGCGGCATGACGACCACCGACCTCCATGTCTACGACACGACTCTGCGCGACGGCGCCCAACAGGAGGGACTGAACCTCTCCGTTGCCGACAAGCTCGTCATCGCGCGGCACCTCGACGAGCTCGGCGTGGGCTTCATCGAGGGCGGCTGGCCAGGGGCCAACCCCAAGGACACCGAGTTCTTCCACCGAGCCCAGCACGAGCTCGACCTGCGGACCGCCACGCTCGCGGCGTTCGGGGCGACCCGGCGAGCCGGGTCCCGGGCCGCCGACGACCCGCTGGTGCGTGCGCTGCTGGCCTCAGCCGCACCGGTCGTCACCCTCGTCGCCAAGTCGCACGTGCGGCACGTCGAAGAGGCGCTGCGGACCACCCGTGAGGAGAACCTCGCGATGATCCGCGACACGGTGAGCTTCCTGCACGCGGAGGGGCGGCGGGTGTTCCTCGATGCCGAGCACTTCTTCGACGGGTATGCGGCGGACCGAGCCTATGCGCTCGAGGCGGTGCGCGTCGCCGCGGAAGCTGGAGCGGAAGTGGTCGCCCTCTGCGACACCAACGGCGGGATGCTGCCGCCACAGGTGCAGGACGTCGTCGCCGACGTGCTGGCGTCGACGAGCGCGCGCCTTGGCATCCACTGCCACAACGACACCGGCTGCGCCGTCGCCAACTCGCTCGCTGCGGTCGAGGCCGGCGTCACTCACGTTCAAGGCACGGTCAACGGCTACGGCGAGCGGACCGGCAACGCCGACATCCTCACCGTCGTCTCGAACCTCCAGCTCAAGGCCAACCGTCCGGTCGTGGATCCAGAACGCCTCCGCGACGCGACCCGCCTCGCGCACGCCATCAGTGAGGTGACCAACGTCGCGCCGTACAGCAGGCAGCCCTACGTCGGCGCCAGCGCGTTTGCACACAAGGCCGGGCTGCACGCCAGCGCGCTCAAGGTCGACCCGAACCTCTACCAGCACACCGACCCGACGGCCGTCGGCAACGGTATGCGCACGCTCGTCTCTGACATGGCGGGCCGGGCCAGCATCCAGCTCAAGGCGGCGGAGATCGGGATCGACCTCGCCAACCTGCCGAACAGCGACGAGCTGGTCGCGTCCGTCCTGGCCGAGGTGAAGGACCTCGAGCTGCGCGGTTACACCTTCGACGCCGCGGACGCCTCGTTCGAACTGATGCTCCGCAACGCCATCTCGGGCACCCGGCTCGCCTACTTCGACGTCGAGTCCTGGCGGGTCATCACCGACGCCCGAGGCGGAGAGCTTGCGGTCTCCGAAGCCACGGTCAAGCTCGTCGCGAGCGACCGCCGATTCGTCGCGACGGGCGAGGGCAACGGGCCGGTCAACGCCTTGGACCACGCTCTGCGGCAGGCGCTGTCCGAGGTCTATCCGGAGATCGAGAAGCTCGAGCTCATCGACTTCCGGGTTCGCATCCTCGATGCCTCACACGGCACCGACGCGGTGACTCGCGTGCTCATCGAGACGTCGGACGGTGAGACGTCCTGGAACACGGTCGGCGTCGCCGCGAACATCGTCGAGGCGTCCTGGAAGGCTCTCGTCGACGGGATCACCTTCGGGCTCCGGCGGCACGACGTGCCCGTCCGCTGAGGACCTCGGGCGCGGAAACGGATCGGTATGCGTCCGGGCGACCTCACGCATACCGGCGCGAGGCAGACGGCCTGGCCTTACTGCAGGAACTCCGCCTCGCTGGTCTCCAGCTTCCGGTGGTAACGCATACCCGCGGCACCGCCGATCACGGCGCCCAGCAATGTGATCGCGAGGAGCAGGAGCAGCGCGACGATGCCGGTGCCGGTGACGTTGCCCTGGTCGATCGGCCACCGCGGGAAGCTGTTGAGCGTACTCAGCACGTCGAACCGCGCCCCGGCGACCGCAGCCACGACCGCCACGACGATGGCGACGAGGATGGCCCACAGCCACACCGCGAAGCCCTGACGGGCACCGTCGAACCGGGACATCCGGGCCGCCACGTAGCCTCCCGCGTAGTAGGAGACGAAGGCGATCACGACCAGCAGGATCACGCCGACGATGCCGACGGTCTGCTGGTCCTGGTTCTGGATCTGGGTGGCCGCTTGGTCGACGGTGGTCGCGCCCTGCGTCACGCCGACTACGGCGCCTACGGCGGCCACGAAGGCCGTGAGGATGACCGCCAAGCCCACGGCCGCGATCCAGCCGAAGAAGGCAGCGCCCCAGTTGATGCCGACGTGGAGGCGACCGCGGGCCGCACCCGGCACGACCCGGCGCTCGTCGGCATAAGCCGGCGCATCGTTCGCGGCATATCCGCCGGCGGGGTACTCACTGGTGTGCTCCGAGGTCGGCTCGGCCCGCATTGGCCGAGTGCTCTCCTGTTCCGCCATGCGCTCGCTCCGGGTGCGGTCGTCGTCGGTGGCCCGTCGCTCCATGTCGGACCGGTTCTCCGTCTCGTAGCGGTTTTCCGTCTCGTCGCTCCGGTTCTCCGTCTCGTCGTAACGCTTCTCCGTCCCGTCGGTGCTCACGACCCTCTCCTTCGACGCGGGGCCGGGCTCCGGGGGGGAGCCCACCTTCCTCCATCCTGGCCCCTACCCGTGCCCTGACGGGTTCATGCGCGCGGGCGATCTGGGGTTCGAGGAGAATGGCGCCATGAGCATGAGCGGGGACTCCGGACAGCGGATCGGGAACGCCGAGCGGGAGGTCGCCATCTCGGCGCTGAACCAGCACTGGCAGGCGGGTCGACTGGACCCTGCGGAGCACGAGCGACGGACGACCGCGGCGTACGCAGCGGTGACTCAGGGCGACCTGGATGCGTTGTTCGCCGACCTGCCGCGCGGTACCCAACCCCACGACCCACCCAGGCCTCTGCACGGAGAGGTCGTGTCGGCCCCGTCGACGCAGATCGAACCTCAGAGGGGGACAGGGGTGTTCCCGCCGGACTCCTGGGTCGCTCGGCACCGGGACGCGCTGATGGGCCTGACGCCGTTCGTGGCGCTGGTGTGCTTCTTCGTCTTCAAGTCGTGGCTGTGGTTCCTGCTCATCCCGGCTGCGGGCGTCATCCTCTACTCGGGCGACGACCGGAGGAAGCGGCGCCGCGACGACACCGGGTGACGGTGGATCAGGTCGCCGAGCTCGCGGACGGCCGGGCCGACGAGGCTGCCGGGCTGAGTGACCTCGCGCTGCGTAGCAAGGCGCACTGGGGCTACGACGAAGCGTTTCTCCAGGCGTGCCACGCCGAGCTGACTCTCACACCTGAGCAGGCGGCCGGGACGCGAGTGCTCCGCGACTCGTCCGGCACGGTCGTGGGGTTCTACCTGCTGGCTCCCGACGCGGACAACCGGCCTGAGTTGGGTGAGCTCCTCATGCTCTTTGTCGACCCGTCCCTGATCGGCAGCGGGATCGGTCGCGTCCTGATGGAGGACGCCGTGGCGAGTGCGAGGCGGCGTGGCTGGACGGCGCTCCGCGTGGAGTCCGATCCGGGCGCAGAGGCTTTCTACATGCGGTTCGGCGCTCGCCGGGTGGGATCGGCGCCGAGCGGCTCGGTGGCTGGGCGGGAGCTGCCTCTTCTCGAGCTCCCGGTCCCTTCCTGATTCGTGCGGTTCGAGTACGGATTTCGGTGCGCTTCAGAGCACGAACCGGCAAGTGGGTGACCTAGAGGAGGGAGCCGATGAGGGCCGCCGCGCGGGCGGCGCCGTCGGTCTCGACCGGTTTGTAGTCCACGACGCGATCGAGTTCCGACACGACCGCAGCCGCGAGGGCGTCCGGGTCACTGGCCACCGGATATTCGAGACAGGTGCCCGCACCGTAGCCCTCGAGCCGGTGCCGCACGTGCAGATTCTGCTCGAAGTGCCGCCGCAGCGGCACGTACACGAACGGCCGCCGGTTGGCCGTCAGCTCCATGCACGTCGACAGGCCGCCCTGAACGACGGCGACGTCGCATACAGCCAGATGGTCGACGAGGTCGGGCAAGAAGCCT
>JBKPQA010000199.1:0-7348 GCA_046733835.1 Actinomycetota bacterium | reverse complement strand
CCGGTCACCGTGAAGGAGAACCTCGCCCGAGCCGGCGTACCGATGCCCGCGGGCACCGCCGGAGTGGTTCCCGTGGTACCTGATCGTGACTCCCCTGTCGTGGAGCGGCTCACAGAGGCGGGCGCCGTTCTTGTCGGTTCGACGGTGATGCCGGATTGGGGAATGCTCTCGTCCGGTGTCTCGAGCCTGCACGGCATCACCCGCAGCCCCTGGGATCCGGCCCTCACCACCGGCGGGTCCTCGTCGGGGGCCGGTGCTGCGGCCGCGGCAGGATATGCCCCGCTCAACGTCGGCACCGACATCGGCGGGTCCATCCGGTTGCCCGGCACCTGGCTGGGACTGGCCGCGTTCAAGCCCAGCGCCGGTCGGGTCCCGCTCGACACGCCCTACCTGGGGCGGGCCGCCGGTCCGATGACCCGCTCCGTGGCCGACGCGGCGGTGCTCATGTCGGCGCTCAGCCGGCCGGACGTCCGGGACTGGACTGCGCTGGCCCCGACGGACCTGCCCTGGACTGACGTCGGCCACGGGGACGTCGACGTCCGGGGGCTGCGCGTGGGGCTCCTGCTCGAAGCCGGGTGCGGCATGGCCGTTGACCGCGAGGTCACCAGCGTCGTGACCGACGCCGCTCGGCTCTTCGAGGACGCGGGGGCTGTCGTGGAACCGCTCGGGCCGTTCCTCAACGACGAGCTCCTCCACGACCTCGACACTTTTTGGAGGGTTCGGTCGCTGCGTGACTTCCAGGCCCTGAGGCCGGAGGCGCAGGTGCGGGTCCTCCCGTTCATCCGCCGCTGGGTCGAGGCGGCGGCCGACGTATCGGGGACGCAGGTCCTGGGCTGCTACCAGAGCATCTTGGAGATCCAGAAACGGTCGGTGGCTGCCACGCTGCCCTTCGACGTGGTGCTCTCCCCCGTCGCCCCGGTCGCCGCGTTCCCCGCGGAGTGGCCCATGCCGTTCGGGGACCAGGACCGCGGCATGATCCACATCGGCTTCACCGCGCCCTGCAACCTGTCCGGTCAGCCGTCTATCACGATTAACGGCGGGTTCACCCGTGATGGTCGCACCGTCGGAATCGGCCTGTCCGGACGCCGGTTCGACGACCTGGGCGTCCTCCGGGTCGCGGCCTGGTACGAGGCGGTCCGGCCAGCGTCGGCGCGGCCCGACTGGCCCATCCGGCCACGAGCCGCAGCCCGCGTCACGCCGATCGACGACAGGCGGCGCCAGGAGGCAGCGGCCGGATGACCTCCGGCGTCACCAGCCAGACCCCGAGCAGGGCGACTCCGTATCTCTGGCAGCTCTGCTCGGCCGTGTCGCGCCAACGGGTGTCGCCCGAGGTGACCAGCGGCGACCCCGACCGGGCCAGGGCTACCAGAATGCCGAGCTCGGGGTTCATCCCTCCCGCCTCGCCTCGGCCTGTGGGTCCACCCAGGTGGCAGAAGGCGTCGCAGATGTTGTCGAACCCCTGCCGCCGTTCGGCGTCGCTGAGCCGGTAGCCGGGCATTTCCACGACGAGGGGTTGGAGCAGGCGTTCGTCCCGTCCGCACAGCAGCACGCCGAGTGCGCCGGCGGCCCGGTCGCGCTGACTGAGGACCAGGTCGAGCAGGTTGGCGGTGATCGTCGGGTCAGTGACGGGCCGTTGCGGCCAGTCGGAAGGTAGGTCCTCGAAGCTCATACCGACACCCTTCCGGTTTCGGCCCGTGCGGCCCGTCGGTTGTCCACAGCCCTCCGACGGGGGCAATGGTTGGATGACGCCATGAGCCTCGAAAGTGACTACATTCCGAGCCCCCGCGGCGAAACCCGCGATGACGTGGCGAGGATCGAGGAGGCCGGCGATACCAACGTTGTCGACCGTCAGGGGCGACCGGTGGTCCTCGTGACAATGCGGGGCGCCAAGACCGGGGCGCTGCGCAAGGTGCCGCTCATGCGCGTCGAGCACGAGGGCGAGTTCGCCATCGTGGCCAGCCAGGGAGGAGCGCCCGAGCATCCGCAGTGGTACTGGAACCTCAGGGCCAACCCCGACGTCGAGGTACAGGTCGACCGGGAGACGTTCCCGGCGCGGGCCCGCGAGCTCGAGGGCAAGGAGCGGTTCGACTGGTGGGTGCGCGCCGTCGAGGCGTACCCCCCGTATGCGGAGTATCAGGTCCGCACCCAGCGCCTGATCCCCCTTTTTCTCCTGGAGCGCCGCTGACTGGCCGGGTGGTCGTCGTCGGGTCGGTCAACCTCGACATCGCGGTCCGCACCGAGCGACTGCCGTCGCCGGGCGAGACGCTCCTCGCGACGTCGATCGAGAGGACCAGCGGCGGCAAGGGCGCCAACCAGGCAGTGGCCGCTGCCCGGGCAGGAGCAGCGCGGACGGCCTTGATCGCTGCCGTCGGCGCGGATGGCGATGGCGACGCGCTCCTCGAGGGTCTCAGGGGTGACGCGATCCATGTTTCGGGCGTCCGCCGCTGCGATGATCAGCCGACCGGCGTGGCCCTCATCACCATCGACGCCCGGGCGGAGAACACCATCGTCGTCGCCGCCGGAGCGAACAATGCCGTCCAGCTCGACAGAGCCGATCTCGAGCAACTGCGCGACGCGGACGTCGTGCTGGCCCAACTCGAGGTTCCGCAGCGGGTCGTGGCCGCGGCGGCCGCGGCCAGGCGGCCCGGCGCGGTCTTCGTCCTCAACGCGGCGCCGGCGGCACCGCTGCTTCCGGAGCTGGTAGCGGAGGTTGACGTCCTGGTCGTCAACGAGCACGAGGCGGTCGACCTGGCCCAGCGGCCCGACCTCGACGATGCCGTCCGCCAGTTGCTCGAGGACGTGCCGGCGGTGCTCGTCACTCTGGGTGCGCAGGGCGCTCGACTGCTTCGGCGGCAGGTCAGTGACGTCCACGTCGCGGCGCCCCGCGTCGTGGCCTCCGACACGGTGGCGGCCGGTGACACGTTCTGTGGTGTCTACGCAGCCGGTCTGGCGCTCGGCATCGATGAGCGCGCGAGTCTCGAGCGCGCCTGCGCGGCGGCATCATTGGCGGTCCAGCGTCCCGGGGCCCAAGCGTCGATCCCGACCGCGGACCAGGTGGAGGCACAGCTTCGGGCGGTCTACGCCCGAGGCGCAAGCAGCAGGTAACCCTGGGCGACGAGGATCACCACCACCGCCACCCACTTGCCGGCGTCCAGGTGGACCCCGAAGTGGAAGCGGTCGATCAGGAGCAGGCCGACCTGGAGGACGACGATCCAGCCCATCGTCACCAAGGCGAGCTCCGCGTACTGCAGCGCCGACGCATACACCCAGAACAACAGGAGGAACGTCACCGACCCGGCCAGGAGCGGCCAGACGTTGGACGTGGCCACCCACTGCTTGGCGGCCAGTGCTCCGGCGATGTCAAGAGCGGCGAGAGCGATCATCGCAATGGCGCCGACCAGCCACGTCGGCCACGAGTCCGGGGCCCGGAGAAGGGGAACGAACTCCAGCGTCGACATGGGGCGTCCTCGAGGGTGGTGGCGTTCGTCAACGAGGAGGCCCGGGGCTTATGGGGTGATACCGACTCTCAGGGCTGGGCGACGTCGGCCTGGCGCGCGATGGTTGCGGCGGCACGCCGTACCGCGCCGCTCGGGACCTGCGGCACGATCTCCTCGAGGAAGGCGTAGCGCCGGCGGAGCGAGCACACATACGACGACTCGTCCGCCGTGTCGCGGATGCCGCGCCACCAGTCGACGATGTCACCCCAGCCGGGCGCCGCCAGGGACCCACCGAACTGCTGGACCGCCAGGGAGGAGCAGAGGGCCGAGAAGCAGAGCCGGTCGTGCAGCGACCACCCCGCGAGCGTGCCGAGGACGAGGCTTGCGCCGAAGACGTCTCCCGCGCCGGTGGCGTCGAGGGCCGGCACCCGCAGCGCGGGCACCGACACTTCCTCGCCAGTCGTGCTGTCGATGGCCAGCGCTCCGAGGCTCCCGTTGGTCACGACGGCCAGGGGCACGCGGTCGGCGAGCACGTAGAGGGCGTCCTGCGGCGTATCGGTCCTCGTGTATGCCATGGCCTCCTCGGCGTTGGGGAGGAAACCGTGGCAGTGGGCAAGGAGGTCGAGCGTCTCGACCGGCCAGGTACCGGTGGCGTCCCAGCCGATGTCTGCGAAGACGAGTGCGCCGTCCTTGGACGCCGTCTGGATCCAGGAGAACCCCTCCTCGTCGCGGACCACCTCGCCGAGGTCGATCAGCACGCTACGGGTGGGCGGCGGCGGCCCCATGAGATCGGCGGTGCCGACCGGTGAGGCGTGGCCGTGGGTCACCATGCTCCGGTCGCGCCCGACCGACATGGACACCGTGACCGGGGAGTGCCAGTCGTCGAAACGGCGCGACAGGCTCAGGTCGACGTGCTCCTGCTCCTCGAGAGTGCGCCAGCAGAAGTCGCCGTAGTCGTCGTCCCCGAACGCCGCGACCAGCGCCGTGCGCAGACCCAGTCGGCTGGCGGCCACGGCCAGGTTGGCGATGCCGCCGGGGCAGGACCCCATGCCCTCGGCCCAGATCTCGGTGCCGGCGCGGGGAACCTGCGGCAGGCCGGTGAAGATGATGTCGAGGAAAACCGTTCCGGCCAGGAGCACGTCGAAGGAACGGTCGCCCTCCTCTCGGTGGGCGGCCAGGGGGTCGTATGCCGTACCCACGCCTGTCGTCCGCCTCCCCGCCGTCGTCATCCCCGCGCGACTTCGGCAGGTCCAACGGTCCCACGCCAGACCCTCCGGTGCCACGGGTTTGCCGTAGAAGGTTCTGTCGACGGAGGCAAACGGGTGCCGCGGGAACCGACGATCGCGCTTCGCCCTGCCGGTAGCTCAGCCGTTGATGCGGGTGAGCTCGGCGTCGATCGTCGTCTTCATCGCGTCGATCTCGGTCTTTGCGTCAGCGCCACTCGTGACGATCCGGCTGAGACCGTTGGAGAAGGCCGTCGCGCAGTTGGTCGTCCACATCAGCGGGGTTTGCGCGTGGCCGTTCTCGTTGAGGAGCTTCACGGCGTCGGCCGCCGGGTTCTTGAGCTTGTCCGCCTGCCCCGCGACGCTCTTGCGGGCCGGGATGTGGAATCCCAATGTTTGAGCGAAGTCGAGCTGCTTAGCGGTCTGGTCGACCCACAGCCACTTCACGAAGCCCCTCGCGGCATCGACGTTCCGGGCCTTGGCGCTCACACATGAGCCGTATGCCAGGACCGGCACCGACGGCTTGCCCTGGACATCAAGGGCCGGCCACGCCATCACGCCGTAGTCCCCGGAAAACGCCTTCTCGATGGCCGGCAGGTTCCAGAGTCCGGTCCACTGCATCGCGCAGCGACCTTGGACGAACGCGGCCGGATCCGACCAGTCGGCCGGTGCACCGAGCAGGAGCGCGTCGCTGGTGTACAGGGTCCGTAGCCGGCCGAACGCCTGGCTGCCCCGGTCGCTGTCGAACCCCATCTGCGTCTGGTCCTCGTTGAGGTAGTCCTGGCCGGCAGCCCAGAGCATGGGGCCACCCAGGACACTCACGCCGCCGTCGTTGCCGGCGAAGAATCCCTTCACCTTGTCGGTCGTCAGCTTCTTCGCGGCGGCGATGAGCTCGTCCACGGTGGTCGGCAGGTTGACGCCAGCTGCCTGGAGGAGGCTCTTGCGGTAGAACAGGAGCTGCATGTCGATGACCTGTGGCACCGCGTAGAGCTTGCCCTTGTACGTCATCCGCTCGACCAGGCTGGGCGTGAAGTCCGACTCCGCGGCCGCGAGGATGCCGCTCATGTCGACGACCTGGCCCGCCTGGATCATCTCGATGGTCGGGCCGTTGCCGTACTCGAAGACGTCCGGTCCGCCGTCGGTGAGTAGTGCGCTGGCGACCTTCTGGTCGTAGTCACCGGGGTTCCATTGCACCGTGACCGCGGCACCAGGGTAGGCCTTGGCATACCCCTCGACCGCCTGCTTTGTGCCCTCGTCGCCGTACTGGTGGTACCACTGCGAGAGTCGCAGGGACCCGCCGGAGGTCGAGGACGCGTCAGTGCGGCCCGTGGTTTCACCACAGGAGGCCAGCACGCCGGCGCCTACGACACCGCCCGCGAGGCCGAGGAACGAGCGTCGTGCAATGGTCACCGTCGAACCGGTGTCTCTCGAAGGGCTGTCTGCCACGGGCTGCCTCCCGAACCGCGCGGCGAAGCGGACTCCACTTCCTGCCGACGTTGCACGATATGACTGGATAGTCGCTCTGGCCACAGGAGGGTCACCGTCGCGCGGTGTACCGCAGCCAGAGCAGTCCGAGGACCGGCAGAACCAGCGGGACGTACCCGTAGCCCGCCCCGAAGTGTGACCAGACCGTCTTATCGGGGAACTCCGACGGCACGAGGTAGGACACCAGCCCGACCGTCAGCACCCCCACCAGTTCGATCGAGATCGCCACCCTGGCGACGCGCACCGACGTCCGGTCGCCGCGCGCCAGCGCGATGGTCGCGACGAGGTAGATGACGGCGGCCAGCGCTGATAGCAGGTAGGCAACAGGCGCCTTGTCGAAGTCCGCGAGGATCTGGTAGGTCGCCCGGCCGGTCGCCGCCAGGGCGAACAGGCCGTAGAGCGCGACGAGGATGATCCCCAGACCTCTTCTGGTGCGGCCCTTTTCGGGCGCGGGCGCTGGATCTCGCGTTGGGTCAGCCACTCGCGCCCCAGATTTGTACGAGGCGCGCGACGAGGACGCCGACAACGAGCGCCGAACCCAGGACGACGAGCATCGAGGACCGGGTCTTTTCTTTGAGAGCGAGGAACACGGCCACGGGAGCGATGAACGGCACAGTGAGGAGGTATGCGAAGAACACCGGCTTCTCGAAGTCGGTGGTCCGCTGGAGTCCCTGCCCTAGTCCCACGAAGACCTGGGCGAGCAGCGCGATCTCGAGAACGGCCAGCACGAGGAGCATGCGGTCGTCGACGATCCGGCGGGTCAAGGCATACACGACCGCCACGATCCCGAGGACTGCGGCCGACGCGAGCACGAGGACCGTCAGCCATGGGACCACGAGGGCAATCTCATCACGCGGCGACGGCGCCAAGCTGCGCGGCCAGGTCGACCATGGACTCCGCCTCAAGGTCGGGCTGGTCGAAGCCGCGCGGGTAGGGACGGTCGGCGCGGTTGACCCACGCCGTGCGCATGCCAGCGCGGCGGGCACCGTGGAGATCCCAGGGGTGTGAGGCGGCCAGCATGCAGTCCTCGATCGGCACGCCGCACGCGTCGGCGGCATAGCGGTATGCGTCCGCGGCCGGCTTCCAGCCCGGCGCGTCGTCGACGGACAGCAGCCGTTCGAAACGGTCCCGGATTCCGGCGCGAGCCAGCAGCTCGTCGGCCACCGACGCCGCTCCATTGCTCAGGGTGACGAGGCGCACATG
>JBKPQA010000198.1:0-9013 GCA_046733835.1 Actinomycetota bacterium | reverse complement strand
ACCGCGTCTGGCTGGGTGGCATCGGCGTTCTCTGCCAGATCGGCGGTGAGGTGCACGGCCGCGAGCTCGTCGCCGCATACCTTCCCGGGGTGAACCTGCCGCCGCTGGGCGACCCGGTCGGCTAGCTGGTCACCACCAGGGGGTGTCGAGCTTGCCTTCGATGCTGCGCAGGTGCTCGCGGCTGCAGGTCTCGCAGGTCCACACCTGACGTCCGTTTTCCCACCCGCGAACCCAGGTGAGGAGTACAGCGCCCTCGGCCGGCCCCGTCTTTCCGCACGTCGCGCAGACCAGCCGCACGGCCGGCTCGGACATCAGCGGGCGGCCGCCCCGGCCCGGTGCTCCTTCTTGAACGCCCGGACCTGGTCGAGCGAGTCCTGGTCGACGACGTCGGCCACCGACCGGTGAGAGCCCGGTTCCGCATACACCCCGGCGGCTTGCTCCCAGCCGTCCGGCCGCACGCCGAGCTGCTTGCCGAGGAGGGCGGTGAAGATCTTGGCCTTCTGCTCGCCGAACCCGGGCAGCTTCCTGATCCGCGCCAACAGCTCCGCGCCGGAGGACGCCTCGGTCCAGAGCCGTTCGGCGTCACCGTCGTAGTCGGCGACCACGGCGCGAGCCACCTCCTGTACCCGGCCGGCCATCGACCGGCCGTAACGATGGATGGCCGGTGGGGTGGCGCACAGCGTCGCGAACGACTCGGGATCGGCGGTCGCGATCTTCGCGGGATCCAGCGTCCCGAACCGCTCGAGGATCTTGGCCGGTCCGGCGAAGGCGCGCTCCATGGGGAACTGCTGGTCGAGCAGCATGCCGACCAGGAGCGCGAAGGCGTCGGTCGAGAGCACCTCGTCGGCGGCCGGGTCTTGGGCGATGCGCAGCGAGGCCTTCATGTCGAGCACCCTACGACCGCCTGGTCGACGGGGTTCACAGGAAGTAGACGAACCCGGGACCCTCGTCGCGAAACGGCACCCCGAGCGACTCCAGCGCCGGCCGCCACGAGCCGGTCACCGCGCCGTCCGACCCCTCGAACCCGTGGTCCGCGGTGAGGAGGAACGCCACGTCATCGAGAACACCGAGCGCCACGAGATGATCGAGGAAGACTCCCAGCCGGGCGTCGGACTGTCGGAGCGAGTCCCGTGCCATCGCCGACCGCGGGCCGCCCCCGTGGTGACCGGCATCGGTGACGACGTTCGCCCACCAGGTGAGCCGTGGCATCCGGGCTGGGTCGGCGAACAGCTCGCGCACCTGGGCGAGGCCGAGGTCGTCCACGCGGACGCCCCACCGGAAGTACGCGTCGTCGAGAAACGCCGGATCGCCCAGGAACGGCGACTGCTCGGCTGGAGGTAGCCGGTCGTTCAAGCCACCGGCACCGTCACTGCTGCCGCTCTCACGGATCACCTTCATTGTGGAGAAGTCGGACCCGCGGTCGATCGCCTCGTCGACGCATGCGGTACGCGGAAATCCTTGGTAATCAACGTGATTCGCGACCAGTTCGAAGGCCGTACGAACTCCCGGTCGCAGCCATTCGGCCGACCGATGCCAGGTGGTCTCGTCGTTGGGCACGACCCGGTCCCCCGTTTCACGGTCGTAGAACACGTTGCCCAAGACCCCGTGCCGCCCCGGCCCGACGCCGGTGAGGATCGATGTGTGGTTGGTCAGAGTGACGCTCGGGAACTCGGCCACGGCTCCGCCGCGCAGCGCCATTCCTCGCTCCACCAGCCGGGCGACCGCCGGCAGCTCTCCGGTCTCGGCTAGGTGCAGGACTTCGCCACAGTGCGCGCCGTCCCAGAGGATGCCGACGACCGCGCGAGGGGTGACGGCGGAGTCGAGGTATGCGTCGAGTACCCGCCCGTCCAGCGGCTCGCCGTCCGCGTCCCGCAGGTCCTCGGGCGGGACGCCGGACAGGGCGGCGAGGGTCGGTCCGACGTCCACGAGGCGGGCGTGCCCGTCGACGTACCCCAGGCGCCGAACACCGGCGCCGGCGAGAACCAGAGGCGCCCGCGACTGGACGACGTCGAGAGACCCGTGCTCACCGACGTGGCCGCCCTCGTCGGGGAAGAAGTGCCGCGGCGTGTGCACGATCGCGAGGTCTGGACTGCGGGTGGGGTCGCCGAAGAGCGAGAGGATGCGCTCCGCCGCATACGGGTAGGCGTTGGCCGTGCTGGTCCGCGGGCCCTCCGCCTCGATCTCCGTGGGGTACGGCAGAAAGGCCATGGGGTCCTCCGACCCGATGGGGTCCGCGCCGGAGAGGACCTCATGGACTCCGCCTGGGCGAAGCCGGACCACCCCGAGGTGGTTCGCGGCGTGGGCAACGGGCTCACCCTCGACGTCGTCGACCCAGACGACGAGGTCGACGATGTTCGACAGCTCAGTTGCGGTCAGGGCCGCGACCGCCGCGGTCCGGGTGGCGCTCGTCTCCCCTCGGGCTACGGGCACGGTCATGGCCGGACGGTACCCGCTGGATCGTTCCGCCGGCCTATCGAGTGTCGCGCCGCCGGACATCTCGACGGGCAACGCGTGCGCTGGGACAACCCCCGCGTTGTTTGGGCCTCGTGCCAGTCCAGTTGTCCGGAACTCAGGGGGTCCGGCTGAAGCAGCTCTTCGTCGAACGGCCCGAGTGGCTCGAACGTCCTATGGCATGGAGAAGGGCGGGGAGCCCCCTGGATCCCCGCCCTTCTGGGTGTGTGGTTCGGTGTCGTTCCGGTGATGGACTTCGTCGTCCGTGACTTCCCGCGTCGCCGGCCCTTTCCCGGGCCCTATCACCGCTCGCGGCGACCGTGTTCCGCGTGACGCCTTCGGCGGATCTCGATCGAGATCAGTCGGGCGCTGCGGCGGATGCCGGTCTGCGGTGCACGACGCAGGCGCTCCTCGATCATGGCCTTGGCCAGATCGGGATACGTCTGTTGCGTGTACATATCCGCTTCTCCTGTCGCTTCGTTGTCGGTTGTGAGTGGCTGTGAACAGATGGCTCGGAAGGGTTCCTGATACGAGCTGGTCTGCTCACGTCAAGCGGCGATCTCGTTCTTCCGCGGACGGCCGCGCGGCCGCTTCCGCGGGACGACGACCCCCTGGACGAAGAGCTGCCCGCCCCAGACGCCCCAGGGTTCGCGCCGCTGCAGCGCACCCGCGAGGCACTCCTCGAGTGCTGGGCAGGTCCCGCAGAGCGACTTCGCGAACTCGACGTCCGCCGGGCTCTCGGCGAACCAGAGCTCCGCGTCGTACTCACGACACGGAATGACGTCGCCGCCGGCCTGCGCATCTGTGCGCAGGTCGATGAGCTCGGTCAAGGTGAGTGTCGCCATGTCCCTGGTCACCTCCTCCCTGGTGATCTCCTTCTGCTGTCCGGCCTCACCGGGGTGTCGGTGATGTCGGTCGTGTGCCTCTCGATGCGGCGCGCGTCCCGGGTGGTGGTGCGTGCGCCGAGCGGTGCTGGTCATGTCGGCCCTCTGCTGCGTCTGGTGGTGCGGTGGTCCCTCGGGTCCTTTGATGTCTTTCCTTTGGGTCGTGCGGCCGGACAAACAGAAAGGCCGCGGATCCCGGATGTCGGGTTCCGCGGCCTGGAGGGAGACCGGTGTCTGGAGGTCAGACGGGTGGTCTTCCGGTGCGGAACGGTGGGACATCCATGTACGTGGTGGCGAACGCCGGGACGGCGCCGGCTCCCTGGACGGCGATCTGGCCGACGACTCCGGACGTGCCGGAGATGGGCAGAGTCGTCCCCTGGAGCGCAAGAACGTGGTCTGCGAGGAGGCG
Source organism: Actinomycetota bacterium (assembly GCA_046733835.1). Classification (GTDB taxonomy): domain Bacteria; phylum Actinomycetota; class Actinomycetes; order Actinomycetales; family Dermatophilaceae; genus Lapillicoccus. The sequence continues at coordinate 5,269 of JBKPQA010000198.1, read as the reverse complement.
GGTGCCGGGCTGCAGACGGTCACGCCAGACGCGCGCGTGGGCGCTGGTCTTGTCGACCGCGCCGCTCGTCGTCGTGCTGTTCATTCGCATCAGGGTCACCCCTCCTCTCGCTCTCTCGGACTGGCGTGTGGGGGCCAACCCACACACGGGTACGTGGACAAGAGGGTAGTGGGCGGCGTCAGATACCACCACATTATTTCTGACGGTTGCGTGACGTTCTTTCGGAGGCACGGTCGTCGGGCGTCAATTCGGTTGCCAGACCGGCGTTCTCCGCGACAACCTCCGGTTGGGCGCCCCCGAGGACGGCCAGAACGGCTGGGCCGTGGGCCTCCAGCTTGCGGGCGCCCACCCCGGAGATGGCGGCCAGGTCGCCCAGCGAGACCGGCTTGGTCTCGGCGATCGCCACCAGCGTGGCGTCGGTGAAGATCACGTATGCGGGTACCGCAGCCGCCCGGGCAACGGCCACCCGCCACGTGCGCAGCGCCTCGAAGGTGGCCTCGTCGTAGGTCGGCGGGCAGGAGGTGCAGCGGCCGATCTTGCGCGAGGCGGCGGTGGTCAGCTCGGTGCCGCAGCTGCGGCAGGTGGCCGGTGCCCGACGGGTCGGTGCGGCGCCGCCGCTGCGTCGGGACGCGCTGTCGGCCGACCTGGCCCCGGGTCCGAGGACTGTGACAGCCGGGTCGAGGAAGCGCGATGGCCGCCGCGAGGCTCGGCCACCCGGGTTGCGGGCGGCCGCCCACGAGAGGCGCAGGTCGCGCCGGGCGCGCGTTACGCCGACGTAGAGCAGCCGCCGCTCCTCCTCGATGGCGGCCGGCCCCTCGGCCAGGGTGATGGGGATGAACCCGTCGCTGCAGCCAGCGAGGAACACGGTGTCCCACTCGAGCCCCTTGGCCGCGTGCAGCGACGCCAGCGTCACTCCCTGGACCGCTGGTGCGTGCTGCGCGGCCGCCCGCTCGTCGAGGTCGCGGACGAGGTCGGCGATGCGGGCCTCGGGTGACATCATCGCCAGGTCGTCGGCCAGGGTAGCCAGCGCGGCCAGCGACTCCCAGCGCTCGCGGACCGCCCCGCCGGAGCTCGGGGCCTCGGGCGTCCACCCGGCACCGCCGAGGACGTCGCGTACGAGGTCGGGAAGCGGCACCGACCCGTCGTCGCTGCGAGCGGCGCCGCGCAGCAGCAGGACGCCCTGCCGCACCTCCGGGCGGGCGAAGAACCGTTCGCCGCCGCGGACCAGGTACGGAACGCCGGCAGCAGACAGCGCCGCCTCGAACGCCTCCGACTGGGCGTTGGTCCGCATCAGCACCGCGATCTCGGACGCGGGATGCCCACGCCCGACCATCGCGGCGATCTCCTCGGCGATCCACGCCGCCTCGGCCGCATCGTCGGCGTGCTGCCGGAGGGTGGGGTTGGGACCGGCCGGCGACTCGGAGACCAGCTCCACGTATGCGGCTGGAGGCGTCGCCCCCGCCCGCTCGCTTCGCACGGAGGTCGCCCTGGACACGAGGTTGGCCAGCGTCACGATCTGCGGCGTGGACCGGTAGTTGCGAACCAGCCGGACCACCAGCGCGGCCGGGTACCGGCGCGGAAACCGCAGGAGGTGGTCCGGAGAGGCGCCGGTGAACGAGTAGATGGTCTGAGCCGGGTCGCCCACGACGCATACGTCGTCTCGCTCGCCGAGCCAGAGGTCGAGCAGGCGCTGCTGCAGCGCGTTGACGTCCTGGTACTCGTCGACCACGAAGTGGCGGTACTGAGCCCGCACGGTGCGGGCGATCTCATCACGCTCGGCGAGGATGCCGGCGGTCAGGAGAAGCACGTCCTCGAAGTCGATGACCCCGCGCTGGGTCTTGCACTCCTCGTAGGTCTCCAGAAGGCGAGCCATCTCCCGCAGGTCGATGCCGGCGGGGTCACGCCCCGCAGACCGGGCGTGTGGCGCATACGACTCGGAGGTCAGGAGGCTGACCTTGGCCCACTCCACCTCGGCGGCGAGGTCGCGGATCGCGGTGCGGTCGAACTGCATTCGCAGCCGCGACGCCGCCTCCGCCACGACCGGCGCCTTCTGCGGGAGAACCTCGGGTGCGGCGCCGCCGATGGCCTGCGGCCAGAAGTAGTGCAGCTGGCGCAGGGCCGCGGAATGGAAGGTCCGCGCCTGGACCCCTGCCACGCCCAGCCCCCGGAGGCGCGTGCGCATTTCCCCCGCGGCCCGGGCGGTGAAGGTGACGGCGAGGACCCGCTGCGGCTGGTAGGCGCCGGAGTGCACGCCGTAGGCGATGCGATGGGTGATGGCGCGAGTCTTGCCGGTGCCGGCGCCGGCCAGGACGCACATCGGTCCCAGCGGGCTGCTGGCGACCTCGCGCTGCTCCGGGTCGAGCGTGGCGAGGACGTCGTCGGCGCTCGGGACCGGCCTCGTGGCGGAGTCCGGGAGTGCGGTCATGACCCGAGCGAGTCTAGGTCGGCCGACCGACGGCGGGATCACCTCAACTCGTGGCTGGGTCCGGGGTCCCGCGAATTATCGGAGGCCGGGGTCCCTGCGAAGTATGGAGCGAAGCGGAGAACTTCGCGGGGTCGCAGCGGAGCGCGGGCCGACGCAACGTTCGGAGGGAAGCGAAGAGTGTTGTGGGGAGAGCTTCGTGGGGTGACTTACCGAACCAGCCCGTATGCGTGCTCGACCACCAGTCGGGCCACAAGGCGATGGTCCTCGACCATGGCGCGGCGGTAGTCGGGCCAGTCCGGATGTTCGCCGTTGGCATCGCGGTAGAGGGTGATCAGCTCCTCCACGACCTCGTCGTCGTGGAAGGCCGCTACGGCGGAGAGCTCAACCCGGCCCTCGACCACGGCGTACGACCAGCCCGACTCGTCGGCCACGAGGAAGCTCGCCCGGGGGTCTCGCCGGAGGTTCGCCACCTTGGCTCGCCCGTCGACCGTCGAGATGCGGACCAGCTGCCCTCCTTGGTCGTCGGGGTACCACGCATACGTGACGACCGACAGCTGCGGGCGGCCGTCCCGGCGAAGAGTGGCGAGGGTGCCGTGGTGGCGTGAGGCTAGAAGGCCGGCAATGTCGTCGGGGACCACGGGCATACCGTCATCTCACCATGGGCCAGCAAACCGGGAAGACATCGCCGCGGCGGATGGTTGACCGTTCTATGACCGCCCCGAACCCCCAGTCCGGCACGATCACGATGTTCAGCACTTCGTGGTGCGGTTACTGCCGACGCCTGAAGTCGCAACTGGACCGCGAAGGCATCCCGTTCACCGAGGTCGACATCGAGCGCGACCCCGAGAGCGCCCGGTTCGTCGAGAAGGTCAACCAGGGCAACCAGACCGTCCCGACGGTGCTCTTCCCGGACGGGTCCGCGGCCACGAACCCCAGCGTCATCGAGGTCAAGCAGCGCCTCGCCAGCTGACCACCTTCAGCTGAGGCTCGCTGCCACGTCGGGCACGTACCGCTGCGTCTCCTTCGGCGGTCGGTTCTGCTCGGTGGCCGCAGGGCGCTCCGGTATCTCCACCGGCGCAAGGTCGACCTCGGTGTAGGGAATCGAGCTGAGCAGGTGCGAGATGACGTTGATCCGCGCCGACTTCTTGTCCTCTGACTCGACCACCCACCACGGCGACATCTCGACGTCGGTGTGCGCCATCATCTCGTCCTTGGCCGCCGAGTAGTCCTCCCACCGAAGCAGCGACTCGGGATCCATCGGCGACAGCTTCCAGCGCCGCATCGGGTCGTTCGCCCGGGACCGGAACCGGGCCTCCTGCTCCTGGTCGGAGACCGAGAACCAGTACTTGCGCAAGATGATCCCGTCCTCGATGAGCATCTGCTCGAAGAGCGGCGCCTGGCGCAGGAAACGTCGGTACTCCGCTTCGGTGCAGTACCCCATGACGTGCTCGACTCCGGCGCGGTTGTACCAGGACCGGTCGAAGACGACGATCTCGCCGGCCGACGGCAGGTGGGCGATGTACTTCTGGAAGTACCACTGCGTCCGTTCCCGGTCGTTGGGCGCCGGCAGCGCGGCGATGCGGACGAAGCGGGGGTTGAGCACCTCCGTGATGCGCTTGATGGCCGAGCCCTTGCCCGCCGCATCCCGTCCCTCGCACAGCACGACCACCCGGTTGCCGGTGTGCTTCACCCACTCCTGCATGACGACCAGCTCCGCCTGGAGCTTGCCCAGCTCCTTCTCGTAGACCTTCTTGGACAGCTTCTTGAGACCGGACGCGGTCGTGTTGGCCATGCGCGGATTGTGCCAGCCGGGTTACCAGGAGACCTTCGCGAGGTCCGCGACGCGCTGACCGAGCCAGTTCTCGATGAGGCGCTGAGCGATCGAGATGCCGCTCGGAGTCCGGATTCCGTTAGTTTTCAGAGCTTTTCGGTACTCGTCGCGGGTGAACCAGCGCGCCTCGGCGATCTCCAGTCGGTCCGGGTTGAGCAAGGTGTTCGTGGCACGGGCGCGGTAGCCGACCATGGCGGACGACGGGAACGGCCACGGCTGGTTTCCGAGGAACGTCACGTCGGTGACGGGGATGCCGACCTCCTCCTCCACCTCGCGCACCACGGCGGCCTCGAACGACTCGCCCGGTTCGACGAACCCCGCCAGCACGGAGAACCGTCCCTCGGGCCATTGGGCGTTGCGTCCGAGGAGCAGCCGGTCATCGTCGTCGACCACGGCGACGATGACCGCGGGGTCTGTCCGCGGGTAGTGCTCGCTGCCGTCACGAGTGCAGCGGCGGATCCAGCCGGCTTGCTCCGGCTCGGTCGCGGCACCGCAGCGCGGGCAGAACTGATGGGCAGCGTGCCAGTTCGCGAGCGCCTGGGTAGTGGTGAAGATGCCGGCGTCCCGGCCGCTGAGGTCTGGGCCGGCGTTGCGCAGCGTCTGCCAGTCTCCGTGGCCGGCGGCCACGGTCGGGTCGCCGACGACGGCCAGGTATGCGACGCGCTCGCTCTCCGTGTCGGAGCTCCGGTCCGTGTCTGAGCCGGATGTGCTCTCCTCACCGAGAAAAAAGGCGAGGCGATGCCGGTCGTCAGGTACCGGCGGACGGATCGCGAGCGACCCATCCGGCAAGATCTCCATGCTCTCGGCGACGATCACGACGACCCGGGTGGCCGGGTCGGCGAGGAGCTTGGCGACGAGATCCGGTTCCAGACGTCGGTGCGCGGCCCGGTCGAGGGTGCCCCTGGATAGCGGCAGCTCCCCCAGCGGCAGGGGCGACGGCGAGCCGGACACCCTCGTCGGCAGGGGCGACGAGGAGCCGGACACCCTCGTCACCCTACGCGCGGCGGTCGAGG
>JBKPQA010000197.1:0-13305 GCA_046733835.1 Actinomycetota bacterium | reverse complement strand
CGCGTGCTCCACATAGTCGGCCGGCCAGGCCTCCGCCGACACTGACGGCCGCACCAGCTGGTGTCCGACCGAGTCGATGCGGATCTGTCCCTCCCCACCGACGACACCAGTGCGAAACTCCAGACTCGAAATGTGTCCCTCGCCGATGGCCCGCACCGTCAGGACGAACCGCAGCTCGTCGGCGGCCAGACCGCCCTGGTCGGGGTGCGGCACGATGGACGGGTTGAGAACGGCCGCCGCCTCGACCGCATACTCCTGCGTCAGAAAGGCACCGAGCAGCTCTCGTCGTTCGGGCGGAAGGCGGCCGGCCTCGAGCTCGGCGTAGTCGGCGTGCTCGTCGAAGACGGCTCGGGCCTCGGGATGCCGAGCGGACAGCGACCGGACCAGCGGCGGCAGCGTCTCGGCGACCTCTTCGTCGGACAGGGACAGCACCCGCCGGATCACCGACTCGGCCCGGGAGAGTCCGACGCTGACCAGCTCATCTCCTGGTAAGAACGGCCGCAGGATGGTCCGCCGTGGGTCGGCCCGCAGCGTCGGCCCCACCCGCTGCACCGACACGCGACCATCAACGGTCGTCACCACCGGCCCCGCCCCCCGATCTGATCAGCCACGCAGGTCAGTCCGACAGTCTGCCTTGCCGACTGCCCCACTGTCTGACCAGCTGCCGGACGGCGAGCAGGGCGAGGGTCGATTCGGCGCCCTCGTTGCCGTTGACCCCGTTCACGGTCAGCCCATCATGACAGCCGCCGCTGACGTCGTCGGCCAGCGGCGTGTCGACGTCGTTCCAGCCGTCGAACCACTGCTCGCACCGCCCCAACGTGGTCGTCCAGCGATCGTCACCAGTGATCCGCAGCGCTCGGGCACAGGCCTCGGCCAACGCCGCGACCTCGATGGGCTGCTGGTCGAACCCGGGACGTGGTTCCCCTGGCGCCCAGCCGGCCGACGGGGTGAGGCTCAGGTGGCCGCGCGGTGACGTCTCGACATCAACCAGCCAGTCGAGCAAGGCCAGGCCACGGTCGAGCAGGGTTCGGTCCTCGAGCGCCGCCCCGGCGGCGACCATGACCTCGGGCAGCACGGCGTTGGCGTAGCGAAGCCGAGTCTCGGGCCACGGCCACGCCTGCTGCTCCCATGACGCCCCCGAGCTCACCAGATCCGCGGCGTCGGCGAGGAGCGACCGGGCGGCGGCGTCTCCGGGATGCCGATCCAGGACCTCGGCGGCACCGAGACCCGCATAGGCCATCGAGCGCAGGAATGGCGACCGCATGCCGGCGGCCGCGTCGAAGACGGGCCGGGCCAAAGCACCATGGTCTCCTCCAAGGCGAACCAGGGTGCCGAGCGCCCAGACGCCTCGACCCCACCAGTCGCCGCAGGACGCCTCGTCGGTCCATCCGGCGGTGCCGTAGGCCCGGCGGTTGTGTGCTCGACCGTCCGCGGTAAAGGCAGCCAGAACAAAGTCCACTGAGGTTGTGAATAGAGATCCGACCTCGGGCGGAGGGTTCGGGTCACGGGCGAGGACGACCAGCGCTCGGGCCACGTCGTCGAGGCAGTACCCATGATGGCTCTGGGGATCCACTCCGTGAGCGTGCTCGACGACGCCGAAGGCGTCGCTGAGGCGGAGCAGGTGAGCGTACGAGAGCGGGCGGTCGACGGTCGTCTCGCGCGTCACGACGCCAGGACGTGCCGGTTGACCGCCTCGACGCCCAGCCGCTGGTACGCCGCGCTGACGGCCGCCCAGGACAGCGAAGGCGCGATGCCGGACGCTCGCCGCCGGAGGCGCTGGGCCAGTCCCGGCTCCGTGACGATGCGGCGCACGGCGGCGGCGATGGACACGGGATCGCGCGGCGGGACCAGCAGGCCGGCTCCCCCGCCCAGCAGCTCGCGAGCGTGCGGGAAGTCGGTCGAGATCACAGCTCGACCGGCGGCCACCGCCTCGACCAGGACGCCGGACGTGACCTGGTCACGTGACTCGTACGGGAGGAGCACGAGGTCGGCAGTGCCCACCACCTGGCGCAGGTCGCTGGTGGTCAGGTACCGACCGTCGAAGCACACGCGGTCGGCCACGCCCAGCTGCCGGGCCCGCTCGACGAGCGACTCCCGGTAGGCCTCACCCCGGGCCGCCAGCACCTTGGGATGCGTTTCCCCGACGACGTCATAGACCACATCGAGATCCGGCACCTCTGCTAGCGCCTCGATGCCCCACTCGACACCCTTGCCCGGACCGAGAAGCCCCCACGTCAGCATCCGCCAGGGGCGTGGCTCGACGCGGGCGTCGGTAGGCGGGGGCCAGCCGTCCGCCGCACCGTGCGGGACCACGTGCACCTTGGAGGCGTCGACCGCGTAGCTGCGCAAGAGCCGCTCGCGAGCGGCCTTGGTCATCGTGACCACCGCGCTCGCCCGGGCGGCCAGCTCCTCGAGGATCTCCCGCTGTCGCGGCGCCGGTGACAACAGCACGGTGTGCAAGGTGACGACAAACGGCACCTCCAGCCGGCGCACCAGGTCGAGGACGTCCTCCCCGTCACGGCCTCCGAAGATCCCGTACTCGTGCTGGATGAAGACCATGTCCGCCTCGTCCAGCGCGGCGGCTGCGGCTGCCGTCTGGTCCCGCCGGCCGCGGACCCACTGGTACGTGACCTCGTCCGGCGCGTCCGGGGAGTATGCGTCGACCAGGCTGACGACCCGGACCGAGTCGCGCGTCCGGCGGACCTGGCTGGCCAGGGCGGTGGTGAACGTCGCCAGCCCGCACTGGGTGGGCGGATACGTGCTGAGAAACCCGAATGTCGTCACGTGGGGCCTTGTCTCCTCGGCGGCCGGCGTGGGCGCTCGGTATCGATAGGTGGGGGCCCTTTCACGTGTACCCCAGATCCGCGCCCGCTAACGTGCGAGGGCCACGTTGTGAGATGGTCCATATCGGTATATGGATGAGTCAGCCTGCGACGAAGGACGGGTTCCGTGCGGATCGGCGTGGTCGCCTCGGTGGCCCATCGCACCCCGCCGTTCCACTACGGCCCCTGGGAGCTTGTGGCGTCCACCCTGGCCGAGGGCTTCGTCGCCCGTGGTCATGACGTGACGCTGTTCGCGACCGCCGACTCCTCGACCAGTGGGACGTTGTGCGGGACCGCACCGCACGGCTACGAGGAGGACCTGGAGGTCGACGCCCGTGTCTGGTCGGCCCTACACATTGCGACGGCCTTCGAGCACGCTGACCGGTTTGACGTGCTGGCCAACCACTTCGACTTCCTCCCGCTGACGTACAGCCGCCTGGTGCGCACCCCCGTGGTGACGACGATCCACGGCTTCTCCTCCCCGCGGATCGTCCCGGTGTTCCAGGCTTACGCCGACATCGCGCACTACGTCGCCATCAGCTCCGCCGACCGGCATCCCGAACTCCCGTACGCCGCCACCATCCACCACGGCATCGACACGTCCGCGTTCACCTTCCGGCCAGACCCAGGTGAGTACCTGCTGTTCTTCGGCCGTATCCATCCCGACAAGGGCACCCATCTGGCGGTCGAGCTCGCCCGGCGGACCGGCGTCCCGCTGGTTCTCGCCGGGATCGTCCACGATGATGACTATTTCCGTGAAGCGGTCCAACCTCATGTCGACGGTCAGTTCGTGCAGTACGTCGGGTCGGTGGGCCCGGCGGAGCGGAACGCCCTCCTCGGTGGGGCGCTGGGCCTCGTCCACCTCGTCGAGTTTGCCGAGCCGTTCGGGCTGTCCGTCGTGGAGGCGCTCGCGACGGGGACGCCGGTCATCGCCCGTCCGCGCGGATCGTTACCCGAGCTCATACAGGACGGCCGGACCGGGTTCCTCGTCGACGACCTCGAGGGGGCAGTGGCCGCGGTGAGCGCGCTCCCCCACCTCGACCGGGGCCAGTGCCGGGCCGACGCAGTCGACCGGTTCGACCAGCACCGGATGGTCGACGAGTACCTCGAGCTCTTCGAGCGGGTGGTCAGCGAGCGCCCAGTCACGTGAGCGGGTCATCTTGGCCGGATCGGGTGGGAATCGACCTGTCTCGCTCCGGGTTGCCGCCTCCATGAGCGACTCCTCGCGCCCGCTCCGGCTGTCCGTCCTCGACCTCGTGCCGGTGCACTCCGGTCAGAGCTCGACGCACGCCCTGGCGGCGACCGTCGCCCTGGCCCAGGTGGCGGATCGCCTTGGTTATCAGCGCTATTGGCTGGCCGAGCACCACAACATGCCAGCGGTTGCCGCGACGAACCCGGCGGTCCTCATCGCTGTCGTGGCTGGGGCCACCGAACGGATCCGCGTCGGCTCGGGTGGCGTCATGCTGCCCAACCATGCACCGCTCGTCGTCGCCGAGCAGTTCGCGCTGCTCGAGGCCGCCTACCCGGGTCGCATCGACCTCGGCATCGGGCGGGCGCCGGGCAGCGACCCGGTGACCAGCTGGGCCCTGCGACACGGAGCCGGCGGCGTGGAGGGCGACGCGGTCAACCGCTTCCCCGAGTACGTGCAGAACGTCATGGCGATGCTCGACCGGCGCGGTGTCGCGCTCGACCTCCAGGGGCAGCGATACGTCCTGCGGGCCACCCCGTCCGCGACGTCGAGCCCACCCCTGTGGCTGCTCGGGTCGTCGGACTACTCCGCACGGCTGGCGGCGGAGCTCGGGCTCCCCTACGTCTTCGCCCATCACTTCTCGGGACAGGGCACGGCCGAGGCGCTCGAGCTGTACCGGTCCGGTTTCCGGCCCAGCGAGTATGCGGACCGGCCGGTCACCTTCCTCACCGTCAACGTGTGCGTCGCGGACACCGACGACGAGGCCAGGCGGCTGGCTCGGCCGCAGGAGCTGGCCATGGTTCGGCTGCGCACCGGCGGTCCACTGGCGCCGCAGGCCACCGTGGAGGAGGCCGCGGACGTGGTCCTGCCGCCCGAGCACGAGGCGCTGGCCGCGGCGATGCGCGAGCGGTGGGTAATCGGGACGCCGGAGGCCGCTTGTGACCGGGTGGTCGAGCTGGCCGACCGGTTCGGCGTCGACGAGGTCATGGTCAACCCCGTCGCGGGTGCCGACGGCGGTACCAACCCGGCCCGGTCTCCGCACCGTGAGCGAACGCTCGAGCTGCTCGCCCGGGCGCTCCGGGCGGATGTCACGCCGGCGGCCCCGGCCGTCAGGTGAGCGCGTCGAGCACCTGGTCGGCCGCCGCATAGGGGTCGGTGCTCCCGTCCACGACATCGGCCGCCAGCCGGTCCACGCTGTCGTCGTGTCGGAGCTTGCCCATCCGGCGGCGCAGTGCCGTGACGACGAGCGCCTCGATCTCGTCACCTGCGCGGGCGACGCGCCGCTCGCGCAGGGTGCCGGTGCGCGCCAGCCAGTCGGTGTGCTTGTCGATCGCCTCGACCACCTCGTCGACGCCGTCGTCGCGGGCGGCGACCGTCTTGACGACCGGAGGCCGCCACAAGCCCGGCTGTTTCCGGTCGCCGAGCGAGATCATGTGCCGCAGGTCGCGCACCGTCGCGTCGGCGCCTTCCCGGTCGGCCTTGTTGACGACGAAGACGTCGCCGACCTCGAGGATTCCGGCCTTGGCCGCCTGAATGCCGTCGCCCATGCCGGGCGCCAGCAGCACCACCGTGGTGTCGGCCAGGCCGGCCACCTCGACCTCGGACTGCCCCACCCCCACCGTTTCGACGAGGACGACGTCGCAGCCGGCCGCATCGAGGACCCGGAGCGCTTGTGGTGTCGACCAGGCCAGGCCCCCGAGGTGCCCGCGCGAGGCCATTGAGCGGATGTAAACCTCCCGGTCGAGCGCGTGGTCCTGCATCCGGACCCGGTCGCCGAGGAGCGCCCCGCCCGAGAACGGCGAGGACGGGTCGACGGCGAGGATCCCGACCCGCTTGTCCCGCTTCCGGTATGCCGCGACGAGGGCATTCGTCGTCGTGGACTTCCCGACGCCAGGACTCCCGGTGATGCCGATGACGTGCGCGTTCCCGGCGTGCTGGGCGAGCGCGGCCATGACCTCACGCAGCGCGGGGTGTTCATCTTCGACGAGCGAGATCAACCGGGCCACAGCGCGCGGCGACCCCTCCCGAGCGGACGTGACCAGCGCTGGGACATCGACGGATCGCGCAGGCACCCGACGGACGTTAGCGAAGGACGTATGCGCCGGGGGCGTCGGTCACGAGGCCGCCGGCACGCGGAGCACGAGGGCGTCGCCCTGACCCCCGCCGCCGCACAGTGCCGCCGCGCCGACTCCGCCGCCGCGCCGCTTGAGCTCGAGCGCGAGATGGAGGACGAGCCGGGCGCCGGACATCCCGATCGGGTGGCCGGTCGCGATGGCGCCGCCGTTGACGTTCACCTTGCCTGGGTCGAGGTCCAGGTCCTTGATCGAGGCGAGCGCGACCGACGCGAACGCCTCGTTGATCTCGACGAGGTCGAGATCCGCTGGGTCGATGCCCTCCCTGCTGCAGGCCTTGCGGATCGCGTTGGCCGGCTGCGCCTGCAACGTCGAGTCGGGACCGGCGACGATGCCGTGCGCCCCGATCTCGGCCAGCCAGGACAGGCCAAGCTCCTCGGCCTTGGACTTGCGCATGACGACGACGGCGGCGGCTCCGTCCGAAATGGGTGAGGACGAGCCGGCCGTGATGGTGCCGTCCTTGGAGAACGCCGGCTTCAGCCGCGCGAGCACCTCGACCGAGGTGTCGGCCCGCACGCCCTCGTCGGCCTTGTACTCGATCGGGTCGCCCTTGCGCTGCGGGATCGACACCGAGACCACCTCGTCGTCGAAGACACCGTCCTTCCACGCCTTGGCGGCGAGCTCGTGCGAGCGGGCGGCGAAGGTGTCCTGCTCCTCCCGGCTGAACGCATACTCGCCCGTGTTCGCCTGGTCCGTGAGGGACCCCATTGCCTGCTCCGTGAAGACGTCCCAGAGCCCGTCGTAGGCCATGTGGTCACGCATCGGCACGTCGCCGTACTTGTAGCCTTCCCGCGACTTCAGCAGCAGGTGCGGCGCGTTGGTCATCGACTCCTGGCCGCCGGCGACGACGATCTCGACCTCGCCGGCCCGGATCAGCTGGTCCGCCAACGCAATGGCGTCGAGGCCGGAGAGGCAGACCTTGTTGATCGTGATCGACGGGATGCTCATGGGAATGCCCGCCTTGTGGGCGCTAATCCGGGCCGGCATCTGGCCGGCACCGGCCTGCAGCACGTGGCCCATGATCACGTAGTCGACCTGGTCCGGGGAGACCCCGGACTTCTCCAGGGCCCCCTTGATGGCGAAACCGCCCAGATCGGTCGCGGAAAAGTCCTTCAGCGACCCGAGGAGGCGGCCCATCCCGGTGCGGGCACCCCCGACGATGACGGTGGGATCTGCGCTCATGGGGAGCCTCCTGCGGCGGTCAACGACGTCGGTGGACGAACCTCGATTCTAGTCTCGCGCCGAGTTCGCGCCGGACCCCGCGCAGCGTGGCGCTCCCCACACCGGGCCGCTCCGGAGCCGGCCTCTGTGCAAGCCCGGGTATCAGGGGGGACATTGGAGTTCTCCAACAGTTGACATCGCCAGCGTGTGGTCTGCCTCCGGAGGTCGTCATGCCGTACGTGAGCGGGTTCCTTCCGAGCCAGTCGGCCCCCTTGTTCCACAACGGTCCGTGGCCAGCGGGGCTTGACCTACGGATTTCGCTCGCTGGGCTTCCGGCCGTGTCCATCGACGTCACGCAGATGGGTTTGTGCGGGGGGATGTCCTTCCTGGCCCGGGACATCCACGAGAGCGGGACGCCGCAGCTGCGCTCGACCAGCTCGCGGTCCATCCCGCTGGCGCTGGGCCGGCACATCCTCAGCCGGCTGCTCGACAGCTTTGTCGGCCCGGGCGTCGTCCCGTACTGGATCCACGCCACGCAGGAGCTCGACCATGGGACGTGGTTTTGGGGCAAGGGCCTCTACGCGGAGACCGTCGACGCCGCCCGCCAGGTCATGCGGTACGTGGACGCCGGCGGGCTGGTGCCTATTGGGGTCGTCCTCGCCCAGAGCACCTGGCCGTGGGACGTCTTCCAGAACCACGTCGAACTGGTCTACGGGTACGACCTCGTCGGCACCGAGCTTTCGCTGCACGTCTACGACAGCAACTACGAGGGCAGCGACAACGTCACGATCACTCTCGACATCGGGTCGTCGTCGCCGGCGCGACCGATCCTCACCAACGGCACGTCGATGCCGGGCCGATCCGGGAATATCCGCGGGTTCTTCGTCCTCCCCTACCAGCGCAAGGACCCAAGCCCCGCCTACGTGGACGACGGGCAGGTGACGTTCGCCGGTACCGTGCCGACGTCCGTCACGCCGGGTGAGACCGTCAACCTGTCCGTGACCATCGACAACACCGGCTCGACGACGTTCGATCCGGGCCGCGGCTACCGCCTCGGCACGCAGTCTCCGCCGGACAACACCGACTGGGGGACGGCGCGTTTCGAGCTGTCGGAGAGCGTGGACCCGGGCCGGGTCTCGACCCAGGCGGTGTCCCTCCGAGCTCCGCTGACCGGCTCACCCACCCTTCAGCTGCGGATGCTGCGCGAGTCGGTGCACTGGTTCGGTCAGCCGACGGAGCCGGTGACCGTGGCGGTCAGCACCGCCGCACCGGTGACCTGACCCGATCGTGCGCGCAGGCAATACTGTCGCGCCATGAGCGAGTTCCCGCACCTGTTCACGGCGATCGACCACGTCGGCGTCGCCGTCGCGGACCTCGACGAGGCAAAGCTCTTCTACGAGCGGACGTTTGGTATGCGGCTGGTCCACGAGGAGGTCAACGAGGACCAGGGCGTGCGGGAGGCGATGATGTCGGTGGGCGACTCTGGCTCGTGCGTGCAGCTGCTGGCCCCCCTCGGCCCCGAGTCGACGATCGCCAAGTTCCTGGACCGCAGCGGTCCTGGCGTCCAGCAGGTCGCCTACCGGGTCGAGGACGTCGAGGAGGCCAGCACTCTCCTCCGCGAGCGGGGACTGCGGCTGCTCTACGACGCGCCTCGCCGTGGCACCGCCGGAAGCCGGGTGAACTTCGTCCATCCCAAGGACGCCGGTGGCGTGCTCGTGGAGCTGGTCCAGCCGGCGGCGTACGACTGATCTGAGGTAGCTCGGCGAGGACGGCTCTCTGAGGTAGTCCGGCCGTTCGAAGATACGTCGTCCTCCCCATGTCCCGGGGTACCTCAGCAGCGCACTCTCGTTGGCGTCGGAGCAAACAGCCCGACGCAGACAAACCAAGGAGTGCTGCGATGTTCCCCATCACCACTGTTGACACTGTTTCCGCGGACCGCAGCCGCCGGCTCGAGGGCTACCGCGGCTGGTCGCGCCGCCGCCACCAGTCCGCCGGCCCCGACGCCGACGACGCGCCCCGCCCCCTCGACGGACACCGCCCGGTGCTTCGGCCCGCGTTCGGGCACTGAGGCCCATGGCCCGCGAGGGCAGCTCGCCGCATACCGAGGCGATACCCGGCAAAGGCGGCGAGCAGGAGCAGAGCGCGAACCCCGCGACCTCCGACGAGGAGACGTCGCGGGGTTCGTCGCGTTTGCCGTCTGCCAACGGCTCCAGCCCCGGCCTGGAGCCCGAGCTGTCCGACCCAGGCACAAGAATGATCGCCATGTCGACGGTGGACCGGCGCACGCCTCTGGTCGGACGGGACGAGCTGCTCGCCGACCTCGTCTCCCTGTCCGCCGTAAACGACCCACAGGGCAGCGGTTCGGTTCTCCTCGGCGGCGACGCCGGTGTCGGTAAGACCCGGCTGCTTCTGGCGCTGCGCGACCGAGCCGTCGCATCCGGCCGTCTTGTCGTAGTCGGCCACTGCCTCGATTTCGGCGACAGCGCGCTCCCCTATCTGCCCTTCACGGAAATTCTCGGTCGGCTCCAGGACGAGCAGCCCGCTGTGGTCACGTCCGTCTCCGAGACGTTTCCGGCCATCGAGCGGCTGCTGCCGCGGCAACGAGTCCGGGTGGCGGAGGGTGCTGACGCGGCCGAGCGGGCGTCCGGCGGCGACGACCGGTCGAGCCGCTCCGACCTCTTCGCCGGGATCCATGCGCTGTTCGAGGAGGTCGCTCGGGTCCAGCCGCTGCTCGTCGTCGTGGAGGACGCGCACTGGGCCGACCAGTCCTCCCGCGAGCTGCTCAGCTACCTCTTCGCCCGGCAGCTCGACGCACCCGTCTCCCTCGTGGTCTCCTACCGCAGCGACGACGTCCACCGCCGGCACCCGCTGCGGCCGACGCTGGCCGAATGGTCCCGGCTGCCGACGCTCCACCGGCTGCAGGTCGGCCCCCTCTCGGAGGCCTCTGTGCGCGCGCTGATCCACGCGCTGCACCCCGACCCGCTCAGCGACGAGCAGATGCGCGCCATCATCTCGCGGGCGGACGGCAACGCCTTCTTCGTCGAGGAGCTAACCGGACTGGAGGGGCTCTCTCGGGGGTCGGCCCTCCCAGTCGATCTCGCCGATCTGTTGCTGGTCCGACTGGACCGGCTCGACGAGCGGTCCCGCAGGGTGGTCGGCGCCGCCTCGGTCGCCGGGCGCCGCGTCTCACACGAGCTGCTCAGCCGCGTGCTCGCCGCCTCGGGCGCGGACAGCCAGGACCTGGACTTCGGCCTCCGCCAGGCCGTCGACGCGTTCATCCTGGAACCTCGCCAGGCGGGCGGCCAGGCGGTGTATGCGTTTCGGCACGCCTTGCTGTCCGAGGCGGTGTACGACGACCTCCTCCCCGGCGAGCGCTCGCGCCTTCACACCGCCTACGTCAGCGCCCTGCGCGACGGGAGCGTCCCCGGCACCTCCGCCGAGCTCGCCATGCACGCGCGGGCCGCGAACGACATCGAGACCGCGATCGCCGCGAGCACCGAGGCCGGAGACGAGGCGATGCGCGTCGGCGCCCCCGAGGAGGCCGCGCGGCACTACCAGTCCGCTTTGGAGATGCTCGGGCCACGCGCCGCCGTCGAGGTCGGTCTCGTGGCCAGCGCCGCGGACGCGCTCAGCGACGCCGGCGACGCCTATCGAGCCACCAAGTTGGTGTCCGCCCACCTCGCGATGCTGCCGGACACGGCCCCCGACGAGGCCCGGGCTCGGCTCCTGCTGGCCAAGGCGGAGTCGGCCTTCACGACGGAGGTCGACTTCGACCCCCGCGAGCTGAGCACCGAGGCGCTGGCCCTCATCCCCGAGACGCCGTCGAAGCTGCGGGCCTACGCGCTCCGGATCCACGCCCAGGGGCAACGCTGGCATCACAACAGCGAAGGTGCGGCCGCGGCGGCATCCGAGTCGGTGCAGATGGCGACCGAGCTGGGTTATCCGGGCCTGGTCCGCTCGGCTTCGCTGGTTCTGGCGAAAGTGGCCGACCTCACCGGGCAGCCCGACGACGCCATCGCACGACTCCAGAAGGTCCTCGGCGAAGCCGGCGACGATGTCGACGTCGAGATCCGTGCCCTCCACCAGCTGGCGACCGTCTACTTCGGCATCGGAAAGTTCGCCGAGGCCAAGCGCCTCTACCTCGAGGGGGCTGCGCGCTCCAAGGCCAGCGGGCGACCCTGGTCCCCCTGGGGGATCGACGCCCGAGCGGTTGCTGCGTTGAGCGCCTACATCCTGGGTCAGTGGGACGAGGTGCTGGCCATCACCGACACCTCCGACGAGGCTCCACCTCCGCTCGCCGAGGCGTACCTGAGCTCCGTAGCCCTCGACGTGGAAGCGGGCCGTGGGATCGCCGAGGTGCTCGACCACGTCGAGTCGATCCGGCCATATTGGGCGCGGGACGGCGCCATGGTGCTCTACTGCACGACCGCCGCGATCGACCACCTTGGCTTTTCCGGTGACGTCGAGGCGGCGGTCCGGTTCCACGACGACGCGATCGCGACCCTGCGGCAGCTGTGGCCGGCCAGCATCATGTGGCTACGGCTACGGCTGAGCGCGGTCATCCTCGGCCAGCTTGCGTCGCACGCCTCGACCCGCTCCCGGGCCGAACGGGCCGGCTGGGCCGCCATCGGCGAGCAGCACGTGCGCGGCATGCGGCAGTTCGCGGCCGAACACCCCCTCGACGGCGCCTCCCACGTCGAAGGACGCGCCTGGTACCAGCGAGGCGAGGCCGAGGGCCTTCGGCTGCGCTGGCTCGCGGACGTCGACCCGCCCACGTCCGCGGAGCTCGTCGAGGCCTGGAGGGCGAGTGTCGCGGCGTTCGAGGAAATGGGTCACGCCTTCGAGACGGCGCGTTCGCAGGCCCGGCTGGCCGCGGCTCTCCACGCGGCGGGCGAGCCGACGGAAGCCCGCCGCCTGGTGACCGTAGCCCGCGAGACCGCTCGTCGGCTCGGTGCCGAGCCGCTGCTGGCCGAGCTGCGTACGGTCGCCGGCCGGTCGACGGCAGGTCGGGAGGAGCACGCGACGGCGTCGGTTGCCTTGACGGCTCGAGAGCAGGAGATCCTCGCCCTCGTCGCGCAAGGCCGCACCAACGGCGAGATTGGGCGTCAACTGTTCATCAGCACCAAGACGGTGAGCGTCCACGTGTCCAACATCCTCGCCAAGCTCGGGGCAGCCGGACGCACCGAGGCGGCAGCGATCGCCCGCCGGGAGGGCGTGCTCCAGGACTGACCGCGCCACTCGGTTGGCTCTTGGAGAGGTGGGGCAGCAGCTTCCGTTCTCAGCTTGACCTGGGCGGGCGCCGGCTCACGTGATCGTGTCGACGTCCGACGCTCTGGTGACCGAAGGTCCCCGCGATCCGGATCGGGGGCTGATTCACGTCACCTGGTGACGGGGGTCTCGCGCCCCGGACCGCCCCCGTTACTCGCCAGTACGGTCGGGCCACCTTCCGCCGATCTGCCACCGACGGGACAGGAGCCGCGATTCATGGACGAGATCCGCGACGCGATTATGGCCGGAGAGCGCCGCCCTGCCGCCTGGGAGGCGCTTGCCGTACCCGAGGCGTACCGCGCCGTGACGGTGCACCGCGACGAGGAGAACCTCTTCGTCGACATGGCCCACGCGGACAAGGACCCGCGCAAGTCGCTCCATGCCGACGACGTGCCGGTCCCCGAGCTCGCAGCCGGCGAGGCGCTCGTCGCCGTCATGGCCAGCGCCATCAACTACAACACCGTGTGGACGTCGATCTTCGAGCCGGTGTCGACCTTCCGGTTCCTCGAGCGGTACGGCCGGCTCTCGCCGGAGACCAAGCGACATGACCTGCCCTACCACGTGGTCGGGTCCGATCTGGCCGGTGTCGTGCTGCGTACCGGTCCCGGTGTCCACCGCTGGCAGCCCGGCCAGGAGGTTGTCGCCCACTGCCTGTCCGTCGAGCTGGAGGCCGCCGACGGCCACAACGACACCATGCTGGACCCGGAGCAGCGGATCTGGGGCTTCGAGACCA
>JBKPQA010000196.1:0-3085 GCA_046733835.1 Actinomycetota bacterium | reverse complement strand
CGCATGCCACCGACGAGGACCGTCATCTCGGGTGCCGTCAGCGTGAGCAGGTTGGCGCGGTCCAGGAGCAGCGTCTCTGGCGGGAGCTTCTCCCCGGCCTGGAGATAGTTGCGGAACCCGTCGGCCTGGGGCTCGAGCACCGCGAACGACTCGACGTCGGTCTGCTCCTGTGAGGCGTCGGTCCGGCCGGGGACGAAGGGAACGGTTATCTCGACTCCGGCAGCCCTGGCGGCCTGCTCGACCGCTGCGCTCCCGGCGAGGACGACCAGGTCGGCGAGCGAGATCCGCTTGCCGCCGGAATGCCGGCCGTCGAATTCCCGCTTGATCCGTTCCAAGGCCGGCAGCACGGCTTCCAGAGTGTCCGGATCGTTGGCCGCCCAGCGGCGCTGCGGCTCCAGGCGGATGCGGCCGCCGTTGGCCCCACCGCGATTGTCGGTGCCCCGGAAGCTGGCCGCCGCCGCCCACGCGGTCGAGACCAGCTGCGGAACGCTCAGCCCGGAGTCCAGGATCTGCGCCTTGAGCGCGGCGATGTCGTCGTCGTCGACCAGCTCGTGGTCGACCGCGGGGACCGGGTCCTGCCACGGCTGCGGCTCGGGCACCCACGGACCCAGGTAACGCGTCACGGGTCCCATGTCGCGGTGCAGCAGCTTGTACCAGGCCTTGGCGAAGGCGACCGCCAGCTCGTCCGGGTGCTCCAGGTAGTGGCGGGAGATCTTCTCGTATACAGGGTCGGTCCGCAGCGCCAGGTCGCTGGTCAGCATCATCGGCGCGTGCCGCAGGGACGGGTCGTGGGCGTCCGGCACGGCGTCGGCCGAGGCGCCGTCCTTCGGTTTCCACTGTTTGGCGCCGGCGGGGCTCTCGGTGAGCTCCCACTCATGGCCGAAGAGCGTCTCGAAGTAGCTGTTGTCCCACGTGGTGGGTGTCGGCGTCCAGGCGCCCTCGAGGCCGCTGGTGATGGTGTCCTTGCCCTTGCCCGTCCCGTTGGCGTTCGCCCAGCCCAGGCCCTGGTGCTCGACGGGGCAGGCCTCTGGCTCGGGCCCGAGCAGGCTGGGGTCGCCGTTGCCGTGGCACTTGCCGAACGTGTGACCGCCGGCGATGAGTGCGACCGTCTCCTCGTCGTTCATGGCCATCCGCCGGAACGTCTCGCGGATGTCACGAGCCGATGCCAGCGGGTCCGGGTTGCCGTTGGGCCCTTCCGGGTTCACGTAGATGAGGCCCATCTGCACGGCGCCGAACGGACCGGTCAGCTCCCGGTCGCCGCTGTACCGCTCGTCACCCAGCCAGGTGTCCTCCGGTCCCCAGAAGATCTCTTCCGGTTCCCAGATGTCCTGCCGCCCGAACCCGAACCCGAACGTCTGAAAGCCCATCGACTCCAGGGCGACGTTGCCGGTGAAGACCAGCAGGTCGGCCCACGAGATCGCGCGCCCGTACTTCTGCTTGACGGGCCACAGCAGGCGGCGGGCCTTGTCGAGGCTGACGTTGTCGGGCCAGCTGTTGAGCGGCGCGAACCGCTGAGCACCGTCCCCGGCCCCGCCCCGGCCGTCTGCGATCCGGTAGGTGCCCGCCGAGTGCCAGCTCATCCGGATGAACAGTGGTCCGTAATGGCCGTAGTCGGCCGGCCACCAGTCCTGCGAGGTCGTCATCACCTCCAGGACGTCACGCCGGAGAGCTTCGACGTCGAGTGTGGCGAACTCCGCGGCGTAGTCGAAGGACTCACCCATCGGGTTGGACCGTGGCGAGTGCTGGCTGAGGACCTGGAGGTTCAGCTGGTTGGGCCACCAGTCGCGGTTGGTGCTCGGCCGGTGGGGCGAGACGGTGGGGGAGGGGATGACGGGGTTTTCGCTTTCGCTGCCGTGTTCGGTCACGGGACATCTCCTGTCGTGTGTGGTCGAGTCGTGTGGTCGAGTCGTGTGGTCGAGTCGTGTGGTCGAGTCGTGTGGTCGAGTCGGGTGGGTGGTGGAGGTCGGTCAGGTGGTCACCGGGGCGGCGGCGCACTCGGGACACACGCCCCAGTACGTGACCTCGGCCTGGTCGACGAGGAAGCCCCGGTCGTCGGACGCGGTCAGGCATGGGGCGGCACCCAGGGCGCAGTCCACGTCGGCGATGCGGCCGCAGGACCGGCATACGAGGTGGTGGTGGTTGTCCCCGACCCGCGATTCGTAGCGCGCCAAGGATCCGGAGGGCTGGATCCGCCGGACCAGGCCGGCCGCGGTGAGCGCACGGAGGACGTCGTAGACGGCCTGATGGGAGACCGCCGGAAGGTCGCCTCGAACGGCCGAGATGATCGAGTCGGTGTCCGCATGAGGGTGCGCTTCGACGGCGGCCAGTACCGCGAGCCGGGGAGCGGTGACGCGGAGCAGCGCCGCACGCAACCTCCGCTCGAGCTCTGAGGTCGCCGGCATCGGGATCACTATTCTCCGTTTTCTGGAACGCATCAAGACTGGGACGGTCCGTCCAGAATCCGGACGGCGGTGCCTGCGCGGATGGGCTCAAGCCACGATGGATAAGTCCCGCTTATCGAACGGGAAATACAGGGTTATGTGACGAATACCTCTCTCCTTGGAGCATCATGTCCCTTCCTCGCCGTCGTCCCAGACTCGTCGCCGCGCTCGGCGCGGCCCTGGCCCTGGGGACGACCGCCGCGTGCAGTGGTGGGTCCAGTGACGTCGTCGGTGCCGCGGCGGGGTCGACGCAGGCACCCGCCGAGGGCCCGGGCGGCACGATCAACCTGTATGCGTACGCGGTGCCCAAGCCCGGTTTCGACAAGCTGATCCCGGCCTTTTCCGCCACCCCGGCCGGCAAGGGCGTCACCTTCCAGCAGTCCTACGGCGCCTCAGGCGACCAGTCGCGCAAGGTCGCGGCGGGCGCGACCGCGGACTTCGTCAACTTCTCGGTCGAGCCCGACGTCACCCGGCTGGTGGACGCCGGATTGGTTGACCCCGCGTGGAACTCCGGTCCGCACAAGGGGATCCCGTTCGGTTCCGTGGTGACCATCGTTGTGCGCAAGGGCAACCCCAAGGGAATCTCGGACTGGGATGACCTGCTCAAGCCGGGCGTCAACGTGGTCACCCCAAACCCGTTCAGC
>JBKPQA010000195.1:0-4699 GCA_046733835.1 Actinomycetota bacterium | reverse complement strand
CGACGAGGTCATCCCGAAGGTCGAGCAGGCGCTCGCGGAGGCCACGGGCAACGGCGTCCGCGACGAGTACCAGCTCCAGCAGGTCATCCGCCGCACCATCGGCAGCTGGGTCGGGGGAACGATTCGGCGGCGGCCGATGATAATTCCGATCGTGATCGAAGCCTGAGCCGTCCTTGGGAGCGTTTCGCCGCGGAATGGCGGCCGTGCTCGGCCTCGCCCTTCTGCTGCTCACCGTCGCCTTCGCGACGCGCTGGCTCGACGTGGCCTCGAGCGAGGTGGCGGCGGTTCAGGCCGTCGTGCCCATAACGGGCGCCGGCATCGTCCTCGTCGCCCTGCTGGCACTCGTATGCGGTTCGCCTCGCCTGGCTCTCGTCGCTGCGGTGCCCACCGCGGTGGCGGTGGTCCTCGCGGTCACCGCCCTCGGCCTGACGGCAACTCCGACCGCGGTTGCTGGATCGGAACCCGTGACCGTGCTTTCGTCCAACCTCGAGTTCGGCGGCGCCAACGCCGACGACGTGGTGAAGGGCGTTCGCGACCACTCGGCCGACGTGGTCGTCCTGGTTGAGCTCACCCCTCAGGCGGTGTCTCGGCTCAAGGCGGCCGGCCTGGACAAGGAGCTGCCCTACGCCGTGGGTCACGCCGAGGCTGGGACGACCGGTGCCCTGATTCGCAGCCGGTGGCCGCTCACGCTGCTCGACCCGGGCCAGGGCGTGGACGGCTCCCTCTTCTGGGAGCCGTACGCCCGCGTCGAGCGGCCGGCCGGCGCGTTCCGGGTCAAGGCGATCCACACCCGTCAGCCCATTGTCTCCGCGCGTGGATGGCACCAGGACCTGGAGCGCATTCGACAGTGGCAGCTGGCCCAGCCGACCGAACAGCCGTTGGTACTGGCCGGCGATTTCAATGCCTCCCAAAGCCATCCGGCGTTCCGGTCCATGCTCGACGGCCTGACGGACACCCATCGCGCCACCGGCGGCGGGTGGGTCCGGACCTGGCCCCAGGGCCGACGCATACCGCCGTTCGTCCAGCTCGACCACATTCTCGGCCGTGGCCTCACGGCGAGCGATGCCGGTGTGGTTCCGGTTCGCGGCACCGACCACGCGGCGGTGTGGGCAACGGTAACCTTGTAGTTACGGTAACTGCACAGTTACCATGCCCCATGCCTCGCGCCGCCCGCTCCGAGCGCCGATCGGACGTCGCGCTCGAGGCCCTCGGCGACCGGTCACGGCGCGAGATCGTGCGGCTGCTCGCCACCCGCGAGAGGTCGGTCCAGGAGATTGCCGACGGCTTGCCGATCAGCCGCCCGGCTGTCTCTCGTCACCTCCGGGTCCTCAAGGACGCCGGCCTGGTCGGGGAGGAGGCGGTCGGCACCCGGCGGATTTACCACCTGGAGCCGGAGGGTGACGTGGCCGTCCGCGAGTACCTCGAACGGCTCTGGGGCGAGGCCGCGGTCCGGTTTCGGCTGGTCGCGGAGAACACGAGGGACGCCGATGACTGAGCCACTCCGGCTGGACCTCGTGGTACGCCGATGACTGAGCCACTCCGGCTGGACCTCGTGGTGGCCTGCTCCGTTGAGCACGCCTTCGACGTGTGGGCGAACCGGATCGACATGTGGTGGCCGCCAGACCACACGGCCTCCGGCCAGCCGGGTGTCCGAGTCGTCCTTGAACGCCGAGTGGGTGGCCGGATCTACGAGGTGAACGCCGACGGCACCGAGCACGAATGGGGCGAGGTGACGGCCTGGGAGCCGCCGCACCGACTGGGTTACCTCTGGCACCTGCGGACCAACCGGGCGTCGGCGACCGATGTGGAGATCCGGTTCACGAAGATCGGAGATGGGACCCGCGTCGAGATCGAGCACGCGGGTTGGGAGCGCCTCGGCGACGCCGCGGAGGCGTGGCGCGACCGGAACCACGGAGGTTGGACCACCCTGCTGCCGCACTTCGCGGCGGCGACTGCATCCTGAGAGGAGCCCGCCATGGCCGCCGGAACCAAGGACGACCCCTGGGAGCTGAAGACGGCACCCGGCACGTCCGCATACACGATGTGGCAGGACGAGACGGCCGACCCGCCGACCCTTGTCTGTCAGGTCGGCTCCACGCAGCTGAAGTACCAGCTGCGGGCGATCGACGACCTGCACGACTGGCTCGTCGAGCAGGGTGACTGGGTCGACCTGGGCGCGGCGGACGAGCAGAAACCCGCGCCGGACGGGACCGTCGAGGCGTGGGCGAGGTCGGAGGACAACCCGGTCGGCGGGTGGTACGGGCTGCGGAAGGGTTACCGCGGGCGGTTCGGGATGTACCTCCCGCCATTGCTCGAGGCGATGGGCAAGGCCGAGCTGACCCACGAGAAGCGGAACAACAAGGTGCGCGCCGTGACCTGACGCCCTTCCAACCCGGCCAGTTGCCAAGTTTCCCGGTACTGGAACCGGCGACTCGGTATCCCGCCGGCGTTCGAAGGAGAACCGTCGGTCAGGGCAGGAGGAGCGCCTTGATCGCGCGCCGTTCGTCCATCGCCGCATACCCCTTGGCCGCCTCGTCGAGCGGCAGGGTGAGGTCGAAGACCTTGCCCGGCTCGATCCGTCGCTCGACGATGCGTTCGACGAGGTCAGGGAGGAAACGGCGGACCGGTGCCGGACCGCCGCCGATCCGGACGTGGGAGTAGAACAGCTCAGTGCCGTCCACGGAGACGCCGTGGGGCACGCCGACGATGCCGACGCCGCCACCCGGGCGGGCCGACCGCAGTGCCTGGGTCATCGACTCGTCCAGACCCACACACTCCAGGACGGCGTCGGCCCCGATGCCATTGGTGAGGTCCTTGACGTGCTCGACGCCCTCGTCTCCCCGCTCGGGGACGATGTCCGTGGCGCCGAACTCCCGGGCCAGCCGCTGCCGCGGCTCGTGCCGGCTCATCGCGATGATCCGCTCGGCGCCCAGCTCCTTGGCGGCCAGGACGCCGAGCAGGCCGACTGCTCCGTCGCCGACAACCGCCACCGTCGACCCTGGTCCGACGCCCGCGGTCACCGCCGCGAACCAGCCGGTTCCCAGCACGTCGGAGGCCGCCAACAGGCTCGGCACCACGTCTTCGTCCGGTACCTCTGGCGTGGCGACGAGGGTTCCGTCGGCCCAGGGAACCCGAAGGGCCTCGGCCTGCGCGCCCAGGGCGCCGATCGACTTGCGGTGCAGGCAGGACGTTTGGAAACCGTTGCGGCAGTTGGGACAGATGCCGTCGGAAGCGAAGAAACTGCCGACGACGAACTGACCCGGCCGGATTGAGCTGACGTCGGCGCCGACCTCCTCGACGATGCCGCAGTACTCGTGACCCACCGGCGTCGGCCCCTTCGACGGGTTGACGCCGCGGTAGTCCCAGAGGTCGGAGCCACAGATGCAGGTGGCCGACAACCGGATAAGGGCGTCGGTCGGCTTCTCGATTCGTGGGTCATCTCGGTCTTCGACGCGAACATCGCCGGGGGCGTAAAGCATCGCTCGTCGCATGGTCTGGTTCTCCTTCTAGGAAACGTGTCTCAGTGGTCCGCGAAGACCTGCTTGGCCACGGTCATGGCGGACATCGCCTTCGGCCAGCCGGCACAAGAACGCCAGGTGGGTGATGACCTCTTTCAGCTCATCCTGCGTCGCACCGTTCTCCAGCGCGCGCCCAAGGTGGTGCCCCAGCTGCTCCGTGCTGCCGCTCATCAGGGACGCGACGGTCACCAGGCTGCGCTCCTTGCGACACGGACGTCAGTATGCGGCGGCGCACCGCCCGTAGCCCCGGCTTCCCTCCACTCCCAACCCGGGTTAAGACCTAGTCTTCGGTGGCTCGGGGGACCGAAACTGCGTAATCCGTCGGGTTGGAAGCGCAAAGCCGGGTCAGGAGGCGCGCACGAGGATGTTCTTCGCGGTGAGGTCCGGCGTCTTCTCCCCGCCGACAAGGACCGTCTGGCCGTTCTTCAGGTCCCCGATCGTGGGCGTCGCCGTGCCCTGCACCTGCCGCTGACGGACCTTTGTCTGGTCGTTCACCGCGAAGGTCATGGACGTGCCGTCGGAAGACCCGACGGTGATCGACGTCGAGGAGACCGCCTGGATCTGGCCGAGCATTGCCTCGTGGGTGACGTAGGTGTTGGCGTCACCCTTCGTGACCCACTCGGCGTGCTGGAAGTCCTTGAGCCGGCCCAGGAGCTGCTTCAGGCCGCCCCGGTCGGCCTTCCCGGCTTTCGTGACCGTGGCACTGGGCGAGACGGTTGGAGTGGCACCACCAGCCGGGGAGACGGTGGCGACCTCCGGACCGGCCGTACCCTGCGCCGACGCGATCGCCATCCCAGCGCCTCCGGCGACGAGAGCGACGGCGGCGACTCCGCCGAGAACGGTGGCCTTGGTCCACATGCCTGACTCCTCATGATCGTGGTGCGGTCGACCGGCGTGATCGACCGGCACACACCACGATGGAGCGCCGGTGTTCGAGCGACGTCAGCCTTCTGTTCGGGTCGTGCTCTGAAGTGACGCGAATTCCGTACTCCAGCCGCACGAACCAAACGTCACCAGGGGAGCGGCAAGGACAGGTCCCGCTCGTCGCCGTCCGCAACCCAGCCGTCGTCGGTCCTGCTGTACCGCCGCGCCGGTCCGTTCGCCGCAAGGTCGGCGACCGCGGCAACCAGCCGGTCGACGTGCTCGACCGTGTTGGCCAGGCCGAGGCTCACCCGGACGGC
>JBKPQA010000194.1:0-10863 GCA_046733835.1 Actinomycetota bacterium | reverse complement strand
GAACTCGTCGCTGGGGTAACGCCCCGCCAACATGTCGAGCACCGACTCGAGCACCGACCGCGGTAGTCCGCCGAACGGCGCCGACCGCCGCACCAGCGCCTCGAGGTCGTCGACGGTCCAGTCGTCCATGGCACACATCGCCACGACGTGTTGGGCCAGGACGTCGAGCGGGTTGGCGGGGATGCGCATCGACTCGATGGCACCTGCCCGCATCCGCTCGACCACCACGGCGGTCTGGACCAGGTCACCGCGGAACTTGGGGAACAGGACTCCGCGCGACACCGCGCCCACCTGGTGTCCGGCGCGGCCCACGCGCTGAAGGCCGCTGGCCACGCTGGGCGGCGACTCGACCTGCACGACGAGGTCGACCGCGCCCATGTCGATGCCGAGCTCGAGGCTGCTCGTGGCGACGACCGCCGGCAAGAGGCCGCCCTTGAGCGCGTTCTCGATCTCGGCCCGCTGCTCCTTGCTCACGGAGCCGTGGTGTGCCCGGGCCAGTACCGCGGGTACTCCGGCCGAGGCGCCGGACTGCGCCATGATCTCCGCGGGGGAGCGGGTATGCCGGTTGGCTTCGTTGGCACTCGGCCCACGGTCGGCCCGACCGGCCACCCCGACGACGCGACCGGCGCCGGCCTCCGTGCCGTCTCCGTCCGTCGTGGTCGCGCCCCCCTCGGCACCGTCCTCGGCCTCGGTGAGCCGCTCGTCCCAGATCTCGTTGAGCCGGGCGGTCAGTCGCTCGGCGAGCCGCCGCGAGTTCGCGAACACCAGCGTCGACCGGTGCGCCGCCACGAGATCGACGATGCGTTCTTCGACGTGCGGCCAGATCGAGGCCCGGCGCTGTTCGCCGGCAGCTGGTCCACTGAGGTCCTCGGTGATCTCGCCGAGCGCCGACATGTCGGCCAGGGGGACGACGACTTCGAGGTCCCACTCCTTGGTGGACGGCGGCTGAACGACCTCGACCGGTCGGCCGCCGGCCAGGAACCGCGCCACCTCCTCGACGGGCCGAACCGTTGCGGACAACCCGACCCGCTGGGCCGGCGCGGGGAGCAGCTGGTCGAGCCGCTCGAGTGAGAGCGCCAGGTGGGCGCCGCGTTTGGTACCCGCTACGGCATGGACCTCGTCGACGATCACCGTCTCCACCCCGGCGAGCGCCTCGCGGGCACCGGACGTGAGCATCAAGAACAATGACTCGGGCGTCGTGATGAGGATGTCGGCCGGCGCCCTGGCGAAGGCGCGCCGATCGGCGGCTGGGGTGTCACCCGACCTGACCGCGACCCGGATGTCGGGCACCGGCTGGCCCAGCCGCGCGGCCGCGTGGCCGATGCCCACGAGCGGCGACCGGAGGTTGCGTTCGACGTCGACGGCGAGGGCCTTGAGCGGAGACACGTAGAGCACCCGGCAGCGCTGCTGGGCCGATGCCGGCGGCGCGCCGCTGGCCAGCCGGTCCAGCGCCCAGAGGAACGCCGACAAGGTCTTGCCGGAGCCGGTCGGCGCGACGACGAGCGCGTGCCGACCGGAGCTGATGGCCTCCCATGCGCCGGCCTGAGCCGCGGTGGGCGCGCTGAACGACCCTCGGAACCACGTTGCCGTGGCGGGGGAGAAGCGCTCCAAGACGTCGTCGGTCATCAGAAGGCCCAGCCTGCCATCCGGTACCGACAACCCTCGTCCGTCCCGGAGAGGCCGACCCCGGCGGCGCTGGCTGGCTCCGCCATGGGCGGCCAAAGTTGCCGCTCGGCGGCGCCAGCGGGTGAAGCCAGCGTCGGCGGCGATCTTGGTCGGTTCGCTGCCCGTTCCCAGCGGACGCCGTTACCTTGGCCTCCCGTGGATCGTCGTGCCTTCCTCGCCGCCGTACCTCTCGGTGCGCTCGCGGCCTGCACCGCCACCGACACCCGCAGCGCACCCCCGGTCTCCATGACGGCGACCAACCCGCCCGGAATGTCGACGTCCACAACCACCACCAGCGAGCGGAATACTCCGGTGCCCACGGCGGAACCCACCGCCGAACCCACGGAGCAGCCCACTCGCATACCCGATTCACCGCCCACCCCAACTGCCACCGCCGGCTCGCCGCCCGCCGCCGTGGCCGCGAGGTACGCGGGGCGCAAGCCCACCACCTGGGGCATGGACGTCCAAGGCATCGAGGCCACCGTCCCCGGCGCCCGAGGGCGCACACTCGCCCTCACCTTCGACGCCTGTGGCGGCCAGGGCGGCTCCCGCGTCGACACCGGTCTCATCGACGTGCTGCGCCGGAACCGGCTGCCCGCGACGCTTTTCCTCAACCAGCGCTGGGTCCAGTCGAACCGGGCCTACGCGGAGCAGCTTGTCGCCGACCCGCTGTTTCGCATCGGCAACCACGGCACCCGCCACGTACCGCTGTCGGTGAGCGGCCGGTCAGCGTACGGCGTCATCGGCACGAGGTCGCCTCAGGAGGTCGTCGACGAGGTATGGGGCAATCACGAATACCTGCGCTCACTGACAGGGCAGGCGCCGAGGTGGTTCCGATGTGGCACGGCCCACTACGACGAGGTCGCCGTGGCCATCGTCCGCGACCTGGGATACCGCGTCGCCGGGTTCGCAACCAACGGCGACTCGGGTGCCACCTTCACCGCCGCGCAGGTCACCTCCGCCTTGACCCACGCCGCGAACGGCATCGTGATCATGCACATGAATCAGCCGGGGAAGGGCACCATGCCCGGTCTCGCCGCTGCGCTGCCTGCGCTCAAGGCTGCGGGGACCGCCTTCGTGCAGTTGACCTGACCGCAGCTGACCTGGCCCGGGCTGCGGCCGACGCTGCGAGGCATACTCGACGGCTGTGCGGCTGAGCCAGTTCTGGACGTTCATGGAGGACGAGTTCGGGCGCACGTACGCCGCGTCTATCGCCCACGACCTGGCCCTCGACGCACTGGGTGGCCGCACCGCGCAGGAAGCGCTCGACGCCGGCCTTCCGCCGCGTCAAGTGTGGCTCGCCCTGTGCGACGCGCAGGACGTGCCCGAGGAGCGCCGGCACGGCAAGGAGAAGCGCCCTCGCAAAACCGGTTGAGCGACCGTCCGCCCACGCGGTTAGCGTGAGGAACGTGACCGACGCGACCCGGCTGGACCGCCCCGTCCCCCAGCCGTCGGCGCAGACCGACCCCGACGACGGCATCCTCATGAAGGCCCGAGGGCTCACCAAGACGTTTGGTGAGTTCATCGCGGTTGACGGCATCGACGTCGAGGTGCACAAGGGGGAGGCGTTCGGGTTCCTCGGGCCGAACGGCGCCGGCAAGTCGTCGACGATGCGGATGATCGGCTGCGTGTCGCCGGTGACCTCAGGGCAGCTGACGGTCTTCGGCCTGGACCCGGCCCACGACGGGCCCGAAATCCGGGCCCTGCTCGGTGTCGTGCCTCAGAAGGACACCCTCGACGAGGAGCTCACCGTCCAGGAGAACCTCTGGGTCTACGGGCGCTACTTCGGCCTGTCCCGCGCGGAGGTCAAGCGCCGCGCGGTTGAGCTGCTGGAGTTCGCGCAGCTGTCCGACCGCGCGACCGACCGGGTGGAGCCGCTGTCCGGCGGCATGAAGCGCCGCCTGACGATCGCGCGCTCCCTCATCAACGAGCCGCGCATCCTCCTCCTCGACGAGCCGACCACCGGTCTCGACCCGCAGGCGCGGCACATCCTCTGGGACCGCTTGTTCCGACTAAAGCGGCAGGGCGTGACCCTCATCGTCACGACGCATTACATGGACGAGGCCGAGCAGCTGTGCGACCGCCTGGTCGTCATGGACAAGGGCCGCATCGTCGCCGAGGGGTCGCCGCGACAGCTCATCGAGCAGCACTCGACGCGCGAGGTCCTCGAGCTGCGATTCGACGTGGCGGAGCACGGCCACGGTGACGCCGACAAGCTCGACGGGATCGGTGAGCGCATCGAGATCCTGCCCGACCGCATCCTCGTGTATGCGTCGGACGGCGACGCCGCGCTCGCCGCGACGACGGCGCGTGGCCTGCGCCCGGTCTCCGCTCTCGTCCGCCGGTCCACGCTGGAGGACGTCTTCCTCCACCTGACCGGACGCAGCCTCATCGACTGAGCGGTGCGCCGACAGACATGACCGACACCCTGACCTCGACCGCCGGCACGGCCGCCGACCCGGCGCCCCCACGGTCCCGCGGACACGCGTGGTGGTACGTCTACGAGTACAACCTGCGGGTCTACCGGCGGGTGTGGCGCGGCAGTCTCACGACCAAGCTCCTCACGCCGATCCTCTTCCTCCTGTCGATGGGCGTGGGGCTCGGCTCGCTCGTCAACCAGTCGGCCGGCGGTATCGAGGTCGCAGGGACCACAGTCCCGTACCTGCTTTTTGTGGTCCCGGCGATCCTCGCCGTGCAGACCATGTCGTCGGCGATGGGGGAGTCCTCCTGGCCGGTCCTCGGCGCCATCAAATGGTTCGGCACCTACCACGCCATGCTCGCGACGCCGGCGCGCGTGGTCGACATCCTCGTCGGCCACTGCGCCTTCGTCGTTACGCAGGCCGGCATCGCCGCGGCGATCTTCATGGTGGTCGCGGCACTGTTCCACGGCTTCGCGGCGTGGTCTGCTCTGTGGTGCCTGCCGGTTTCTCTCCTGGTCGCGCTCGCCTTCGCCGCGCCGGTGACCGCTCTCTCCAGCCGCCTGGAGAACGACACGGGGTTCAACCTCCTGTTCCGCCTCGGCCAGACGCCGTTGATGCTCTTCTCTGGGACGTTCTTCCCGATCAGCCAGCTGCCCGACTGGATGCAGCCGCTGGCCTGGGTGACGCCGCTGTGGCATGGCGTCGAGGCGGAGCGGGCGCTGGCCTTGGGCACCGGCACTCTGGCCGGAGTCTTGGGGCACCTGGCCGCCCTCGCGGTGTTCGCCGCCGTGGGCTGGGTCCTGGCCTTGCGGGGCCTTCGCACGAGGCTGTTGCCGTGAGCGCCACCGTGGGGACGCGGCTGTCGCGGGCGTTGCCCATCCCGGCCGGCGCGGGGCTCGCGCGGATGATCGTCGAGCGCAACTACACGAGCTTCCGCCATGGCTGGATCACGTTCGTCACGGGGTTTGCCGAGCCGGTCTTCTACCTGTTCTCGCTGGGCATCGGGCTGGGCGCGCTGATCGAGGACGTCACCACCGATGGCGGGACGACGGTCTCGTATGCGGTGTTCGTCGCCCCTGCGCTGCTCGCCTCGTCCGCGATGAACGGCGCGATCTTCGACTCGACGTTCAACGTGTTCTTCAAGCTCAAGTACAGCAAGCTCTACGACTCGGTCCTGGCGACCCGGATGGGGCCGCGCGACATCGCCCTCGGAGAGCTGAGCTGGTCGCTGCTGCGCGGGACGTTCTACTCCGCGGCGTTCCTGCTCGTCGCCTGGGTCGCCGGCGCCGTGACGTCGTGGTGGTCCCTGCTCGCCCTACCGGCGGCGACGATGATCGCCTTCGCCTTCTCGGCGGTGGGGATGTTCCTGACGACGTACATGCGGTCGTGGGTCGACTTCGACTACGTCAACCTCGCGATCCTGCCGATGTTCCTGCTGTCCGCGACGTTCTTCCCGCTGTCGACCTACCCGGAGGGGGTTCGCTGGCTGGTTCAGATCACGCCGCTATATAACGGGGTGGCTCTCGAGCGTGGGCTGATGCTCGGCGAGGTGGACGCCGGATTGCTCTGGCACGTCGTGTACTTCGTCATCTTGGGCGCGGCCGGTCTGGTGGGGACGGCCCGGCGGTTAGAGCGGTTGCTGCTGTCGTGAGGGTCGACTCTGCGTGGCCCGGGATGGGCGTGTCGCGGAGCGGATCTCGAACACGTGTTCGGTAGGTTTGTCCACACGGAGTGATCATCTCGTCCCATGATCCACAGGACCCTGCTGACCGAGTCCGGGATGTCGGTGACCGCTCCTAACGTCTGACTCGACGAGACGTCCGACCGGCAGCACGGCGGGGCGTGGAGCGGGTCGTAGGTGGACGGCAGACTTCGAGACGAAAGCACGGTGGGTGGCATGGCTCCTGGTGTTCCGGACCGCGAAACCGCGATCGCAACGGTTCTCAGCCAGATCGAGAAGCAGCACGGCAAGGGCGCGGTGATGCGCCTCGGCGACGACGTCCGCCCGCCGATCGAGGTGATCCCCACGGGGTCGATCGCCCTCGACGTGGCGCTGGGTATCGGCGGCCTGCCGCGCGGTCGTGTCGTGGAGATATACGGACCGGAGTCGAGTGGGAAGTGCCTGACGGCCGACACCTACGTCTGGACCGACCACGGGCTTGAGACGGTGGCCGAGGTGTTCTCCCGAGCGGGGATGGCGGCGAGCTGCACCTCGCGGGTCACCGACGTTCGCGAGCTGGGTATGCGGGTCGTCAACGAGCGCGGTGACCTCGAGACAGTTGCTGCGCTCACGCACAACAACCGGAAGCCCACGGTCAAGCTGACGCTCCGGTCGGGGCGTCACGTGACGGCGACGCACAACCATCCGCTGCGGGTGGTGAGTGAGCGCGGATACATCGTCTGGCGCAATGTCGGCGACATCCGCGCGGGCGACACTGTGGTTTCCGCCCTCTTTGGGGCAGACGAGGCAGCGTGCGGGTCGGAGCTCA
This sequence comes from Actinomycetota bacterium, assembly GCA_046733835.1. Lineage (GTDB taxonomy): Bacteria > Actinomycetota > Actinomycetes > Actinomycetales > Dermatophilaceae > Lapillicoccus. Next base: position 4,289 of record JBKPQA010000194.1, on the reverse strand, counting down.
GCGAGGACGAGGCCGTGTTCCTGGGCTACCTCGTCGCCGAGGGCACTCTGGGCAGCCGGAACGCGGTCCGGTTCACGAACTGGGACCCTGAGGTCGCCGCCGAGTTCACAACACTTGGGGAGACGCTCTTCGGCTCCACCGTGCGTCATTACGACGGCAAGGAGCACGTGATCTATGACACGGTGCTCCGCCGCCGGCTCGCCGACGAGTACGGCCTCCCCTACACGAACGCGCCGTTGAAGACCGTGCCACACCGCGTGCGCACCGCTGGGGTCAAGGCGCAGGCCGCGTTCCTGTCGGCACTGTTCGAGGGCGACGGATGGATCGACCCGACCTCCACGATCGGGTTGGGCACCGCGTCACGCGCCCTGGGCGAGCAGGTCCAGCTGATGCTCTACGGCTTCGGCATCCCCAACACCTTGCAGACGACGTTCAACAAGGTCTACGAGCGCGACTACTACTCGGTCATCATCAACGCCTCGGTAGCCCACCGGTTCCTCGACGTCATCGGGTTCCGGTCAGCGCGTCGAGCAGCTCAGGTTGCCGCGCACTTCGCTCGCTCGACGCGTGATCCTCAGTTCGAGAACGTTCCGCATCTGCGAGGTCTGGTCACCGATCTCCGAGACGCGGTCGGCGGTGACCGCGCCTTCGACCGCATCGCCGGAGACCTGTTCCGATCGACCATGGACCTGGCGTGCTCCCGACAGCGCCTCGCGCGGCTGGTGGAGTGGGCAGATCGACGGGCAGCGCTGTTGTCCCCGGGTGCCGTGGCTATCGTGGAGCACCTTCGGGGGCTGGCCGCGGCGGCGTACACCTACGAGACCGTCACCTCGGTCGAGGACGGCGGGCTGCAGCCGACCTTCGATCTTATGGTTCCGGACACGCACAGCTTCATCGCCAACGGCGTCCTGTCACACAACACCACCGTGGCCTTGCACGCGGTGGCCAACGCTCAGAAGGCTGGTGGCATCGCCGCCTTCATCGACGCGGAGCATGCGCTCGACCCCGAATACGCTCATGCGCTCGGCGTGGACACCGACGCCCTCCTCGTATCCCAGCCCGACACGGGGGAGCAGGCACTCGAGATCGCCGACATGCTGATCCGGTCCGGTGCGATCGACATCATCGTCATCGACTCGGTGGCCGCGCTCGTCCCCCGGGCCGAGATCGAGGGCGAGATGGGCGACAGTCACGTCGGCCTTCAAGCCCGGCTGATGTCCCAGGCGTTGCGAAAAATTACTGGTGCCTTGAATAGCACCGGAACAACCGCGATTTTTATTAACCAATTGCGCGAAAAGATAGGTATTTTATTCGGTTCGCCCGAAACGACGACGGGCGGAAAAGCATTGAAGTTCTATGCCTCCGTCCGGCTTGACGTGCGCCGCATCGAGACACTCAAGGACGGGTCCGATGCGGTCGGCAACCGGACCCGCGTCAAGGTGGTCAAGAACAAGGTCTCACCACCGTTCAAGCAGGCCGAGTTCGACATCATCTACGGGCAGGGCATCTCCCGTGAGGGCGGCCTCATCGACATGGGTGTCGAGCAGGGGTTCGTCCGCAAGGCGGGTGCTTGGTACACGTACGACGGCGACCAGCTCGGGCAGGGCAAGGAGAACGCTCGCACCTTCCTGCGCGACAACCCCGACCTCGCCGACGAGATCGAGAAGAAGATCAAGGAGAAGCTCGGGGTCGGACCGAAGGTCGACCAGCCGGCCGTGACTGACGTCCCGGTCGACTTCTGACCGGTGTCGTCCGCACCCGCACGCGACGCCGACGCGGCCGCCGACCAGCACGCACGACGGTTGGCGGCGGCCGCCAAGGCGCTCGCGGCCGCTGAAGGCGCGGCCGGGGTAGCACTCAACGCGGCGGCAAGCAAGCAAGCCGAAGGCAGCCTGGCAGACGGCAACAGAACAGGCGTCACAGGGGCAGACGGCGACGGGTCAGACGGCAGCTGGGCAGACGGCTACAGAGGCACACATGGGCGACGCGACGCTTCTCGGCGTCCGACCGCACCGCCACCTCCGCCAGACCCCCGTGGTGAGGACCGAGAACCCGATCCCGAGGACGTCGCCCGCGCCATCGTGTTGAAGCAGCTCGCGATGGCTCCGCGCAGTCGACAGCAGCTGGCCGACAAGCTTCGTCAACGGGGCTGTCCGCCGGAGGTGAGTACCCGAGTGCTCGACCGGATGGAGGCGGTAGGCCTAGTCGATGACGAGGCCTACGCGCAGATGGTGGTGCGGTCCAAGCAGGCCGCCCGAGGCTTAGCCAAGCGGGCCCTTGCCCACGAGCTGCGCGACAAGGGCGTGGCCGACTCCACCATCGACGAGGCCCTCGGCTCCATCGACAGTGAGTCCGAGCGGACCTTGGCCGAGAACGTGGCGCGCAAGACGATGCGCCGGCTGGCCGGCCTCGACCCACGGGTGCAGGCCCGGCGACTCTCTGGTGTCCTGAGGCGCAAGGGGTACCCGCCCTCGGTCGTCTACGCGGTGGTCCGCGATGCCGTAAACGACGCTCCGGAGCACCACCGGGACTGACGGCCTAGGGCCAGTGTGGGTGGGCGCTAGGCCGGGGCACCCGCATACCGGAACCGTCACGCAACCTGCCGGAAACACGAATAGTCCTACGATCGGCCCGTGGCCGACCTCTTCGAGGACTACCGCCTCGGGAACTCCTGGGACGAGATGCTCGGCGGCCCGAACGAGGCCCGCGGTCCTTACCGCGCCGTCCACCACACGCTCCGCTCCATGGAACCCGAGGCGCTGCGCGAGCGCGCGGAGTACCTGGCCCGCAGCTATCTCGACCAAGGCGTCACCTTCGACCACGCCGGCGAGGAGCGGCCCTTCCCGCTGGACGCGGTGCCCCGGGTCATCTCGGCTGAGGAGTGGTCCATCGTCGAGGAGGGTGTCGAACAGCGCGTCCGTGCGCTGGAGGCGTTCCTCGCCGACGTCTACAACCACCCCGAGGACATGCCGAGCGCGGTCAAGCAGGGGATCATCCCCTGGGAGCTCATCACCAGCTCGCCGCACTTCCACCGGGCAGTCCACGGCATCCGTCCGGCCAACGACGTCCGCGCCCACGTCTCCGGCATCGACCTGGTCCGCGACGGATCCGGCATCTTCCGGGTCCTCGAGGACAACGTCCGCGTCCCGTCCGGCGTCAGCTACGTCATGGCCAACCGCCGCGCCATGACCAACGTCTTTCCCGAGGCCTTCGCCACGCTGCGGATCCGCCCGGTCCACGACTACCCGAGGATGCTGCTCTCCGCCCTACGAGCGGCGGCTCCGGACGGCGCGACCGACCCGACCGTCGTCGTCCTCACGCCCGGTGTATTCAACAGCGCGTACTTCGAACACACGCTGCTCGCCCGGATGATGGGCGTCGAGCTGGTCGAGGGCCGCGACCTCATCTGCTCGGGCGGCGTGGTGAGGATGCGGACCACCCAGGGCGAGCAGCCGATCGACGTCATCTACCGGCGGATCGACGACGAGTACCTCGATCCGGTGCACTTCCGTCCCGACTCGATCCTCGGCGTCACCGGCCTCGTCGCCGCCATGCGCGCGGGGCGGGTCACCGTGGCCAACGCCATCGGCAACGGCGTAGCGGACGACAAGCTGATCTACAGCTACCTGCCCGAGCTGACCCGCCACTACCTCGACGAGGACCCGATCCTGCCCAACGTCGACACCTACCGCTGCACCGAGCCCGAAGCCCTCGCGCACGTCCTCGAGCGGCTCGACGAGATGGTCGTCAAGCCGGTCGACGGCTCGGGCGGCAAGGGCCTGGTCATCGGCCCGGCCGCGGACGGCGCAACGCTCGACGCCCTGCGGACCCGGCTCGTCGACGACCCCCGCGGCTGGATCGCCCAGCCGGTCGTCCAGCTGTCGACCGTCCCGACGCTGGTCGGCGGCCGGCTCGCGCCGCGGCACGTGGATCTGCGTCCGTTCGCCGTCAACGACGGCACGTCGGTACGCGTGTTGCCCGGTGGGCTCACCAGGGTCGCCCTCCCGGAGGGGCAGCTCGTCGTCAACTCCAGCCAGGGCGGGGGCTCCAAGGACACCTGGGTCCTCACGCACAGCAAGCGCAGCGTCAGTCGCCAGCAGATCCCTCCCGACACCCGAGAGATCGTCGTCATGACGGCCCCGGACACCTCTTACGAGGACACGGAGGGCATGCAGTCGCAGCAACAGCAGCAGCAACAATCCAGACATGTCGGTCCTGTTGCGGCGCCACGCAGCTCGACGCGACAACAAGCCGGACATGTCGGCCCTATTGCCGTGGAACTGAGCTCG
>JBKPQA010000193.1:0-4001 GCA_046733835.1 Actinomycetota bacterium | reverse complement strand
GCCGGGGTCGGGAAGCCCCTCGTGCTGAGGTACCAGCCGGCCGACGTGAGAATCGCGGCGATGAGCAGGGCGAACAACAGTCCGCCGGCGACGGGCAGGAACCACCCCGGCGCGCGACGGGCGCGCACCGCCGCCGCCTTGATGATGAACGCTCCGATGACCGCGCACCCCAGCACGCCGTGTACGACCGTGCGCGTCCCGACCGGCTCGCCGTCCTTCAACGTGCCGCTCTCCAGGCCGAGCGCCCAGAGGCAGTTGTAGGCGACGAAGATGGCGAGAAGGACGGCGATGGCCCCGGTGACGCGGTGGACGCCGCCGACCCATGAGGGCGCCGGGCGGCCGAGCCGGCCGTAGATCCACAGTCCGGCGATGAGCTGCCAGACCGCGAGCACACCGATCACGGTGGCCAGCACGACCTTCATGTCGATGACCGTGCGGTACCACAGGCTCGTGAGGCCCTGGGTGGTCGGGTCGTGCATCTTGCCGAACACCCCGACCAGTACGGCGACGACCGCGCCGACCACGAACGCGGTGACGGGGACGGCGATGCTCTTGGGTCGGGTCACGGTTGCGGACACGACACCAGAATCCTCCGTGACGCGTCCGTTGGGAACGGGTTCCTCTCAAGAGGCGACGGTCACCGCCAGGGAGGGCTCCTCGAATGGCGTGCCGCGGGCCGACGAGGCGACCACGGCGTCGCCCTCACGGAGCGCGAGGGCGTCGACGTCACCACGGGTCAGCTGGGCGGTGAACTCGGCACCGTCGTCGTCCTGCAGCTCCACTCGGACCTCGAACCCAAGCCGGACGATCCGCCGGACCCTCGCCCGAACTGCGCCGCTCTCGAGAGGCCCGGCGGCCCGCTCGAGGACGATGTCGTGGGGCCGGACCAGACGCCCGCCCAGACGCGACACCGAGCCGAGGAACGACATGACGAACTCGTTGGCCGGCCGGTCGTAGAGGTCGTCCGGAGTCCCTACCTGCTCAATGCGTCCCTTGTGCAGCAGCGCGATCCGGTCGGCGATGTCGAGCGCCTCCTCCTGGTCGTGCGTGACCAGGACCGTCGTGACGTGCACCTCGTCGTGGAGCCGCCGCAGCCACCGGCGCAGGTCCGCGCGCACCTTCGCGTCGAGGGCGCCGAACGGCTCGTCCAGGAGCAGCACCTGCGGATCCACGGCCAGCGCCCGGGCCAGCGCCATCCGCTGCCGCTGGCCGCCGGACAGCTGCGCGGGGTATCGGTTCTGGAAGACCTCGAGCCCGACCACCTCCAGCAGCTCGTCGACGCGACGGCGGATCTCGGCCTTGGGCCGGCGCCGGATCGAGAGGCCGAAGGCGATGTTGTCGCGCACCGTCATGTGCTTGAACGCCGCGTAGTGCTGGAACACGAACCCGATGCCACGCTTCTGCGGCACCACGTGCGTCACGTCGGCCCCTCCGATGGCAACGACCCCGGCGTCGAGGTCGTCGAGCCCAGCGATCGCCCGCAGCAGCGTCGACTTGCCGGATCCGCTCGGCCCGAGCAACGCGGTCAGCGAGCCGGCCCGGATGTCGAGCGAGACGTCGTCGAGCGCGAGGAAGTCGCCGAAGGCCTTGGATGCGTGAGCAACGGTGATCATCGAGTGGACCTCTTCCGGTCGAGCAGGGTCATCAGCACGAGGGCAAGGACCGCCATGCCCATGAGGAGGGTGGCCGCGCAGTAGGCCCCGAACGTGTTGTGGTCGTCGAGGTACCGGCCGTGGACGAGCAGCGTCAGCGTCTGGGACACCCCCGGGAACCCGGAGGACACCATGATCACGGCCCCGAACTCCCCCAGCGACCGAGCCACCGTGAGGACGACCCCGTAGGTCAGCCCCCACCGGATCGCCGGCAGTGTGATGCGCCAGAACGCCTGCCAGCCGGCTGCCCCGAGTGTCGCCGCGGCCTGCTCCTGCTCCTCGCCGATCTCGTGCAGCACCGGCTCGACCTCACGGACGACGAACGGCATCGTCACGAAGATCGTGGCGAGGACCATTCCTGGCAGCCCGAAGATCACCTTGAACCCCAGCGACTCCACCCCGCCGAACCAGCCGCCGACGCCCCACAGCAGGATCAGGGCCACCCCGACGACGATCGGCGAGACCGCGAAGGGCAAGTCGACTACCGCCTGCAGCGCGCCACGCCCCGGGAACCGGCCGCGCACCAGCGCCAACGCGACGGTGACCCCGAAGACGACGTTGAGCGGGACGACGATCGCGACGATCACCAGGGACAGGTTGAACGCTGAGATGGCCGCGGGCGTCGTGATCGAGGCGACGAACGCGCCGATCCCCTCTCCGAAGCTGCGCCAGAGGATGACGGCCACCGGCAGCGCGACAAGCACGGTGAGGTATGCGAGGGCCACTGTCCGTGCGGTCAGCCGGGCGCCGGTGCCGAGCTTCACGGCGCCTTCTCCTCACGCCGTCGCTGGACCGCAGCGACCAGGCGCAGCAAGAAGAGGACCACAAAGGCCACGAGCAGCAGCACCACCGACACCGCGGCCGCATTGACCGGACGGTCGATCTCGATCTGCTGCTGGATGTACTGAGAAGCGACCTGGGTCAGGCCCGGGATGTTCCCGCCGATGAGAACCACGGAACCGTACTCGCCGATGGCTCGCGCGAAGGCCAGACCGCCACCGCTGAGGATGGCCGGCATGAGGGTCGGCAGGACGACGCGCCGGAACACGGTCAGGTTGCTCGCGCCGAGTGACGCCGCCACCTCCTCGACCTCGCGGTCGGCCTCCAGAAGGACCGGCTGGACCGCACGGACGACGAACGGCAGCGTGACGAACGCCAGCGCGACGGTCAAACCCGGCGTCGTCGCGTTGAGCTGCACCCCGACCGGGCTGTAGGGCCCGTACAGCGACAGCAGGACGATGCTCGCCACGATGGTGGGCAACGCAAAGGGCAGGTCGATCAGGGCGTTGACCAGGCCCTTGCCGCGGAAGTCGTCACGTACCAGGACCCACGCAACCAGGGTGCCCATGACCACGTTGACCAGGGCGACGACCGCCGACGTGCCCAGCGTTACCCGAAGCGCAGCCAGAGCCGCCGGCGCCGTAACCGCTTCCCACAGATTGCCGAGACCGCCCGACAACGCCGTGAACGTCATCGCCGCCAGGGGCAGCAGCACGATCACGCTCAGCCAGAGGACCGACATCCCGATGGCAAGTGGGCCGACGGTGCCGGTAACCCGGCGCCTTGGGGCGGTCCGTTCTACAGGCGGCTCCGGTGGTCCCGGGCCGGCGTCCTCGGCCCGGGACCGGGTGGCGGTCAGCGCCATGACGTTACCTGGTTGCCCAGTCGACGTTACTTGGTCGCCGAGTCGTAGATCACCGCGATGGTCCCGGTGTCCTTGGCGAACAGCGCCTTGTCGACCGTCTTCCAGCCGCCGAGGTCGTCGATCGACCAGAGCTTGGCGGGGGCCGGGAAGCTGGACGCATATTGCGTCGCGACGGCCCGGTCGACGGGTCGGAATCCGGCCTGGGCCAACAGCGTCTGGGCCTGCGGCGTGTAGAGGAAGTCGTTGAACGCCGAAGCCGTGGCCAGGTTCGCGCTGTTCTTGAGGACGGCCGCGGGGTTCTCGATCTTGAACGTGGTCGCTGGGGTGACGTGCTCGACCGGGTCGCCGTCGCGCTCCAGGAAGATCGCCTCATTCTCGTAGCTGATCAGCGCGTCACCGGTGCCCTGGAGGAAGGTGTCGCTCGCCTCGCGACCGGACTTCGGCTGGGTCGTCACGTGGTCCTTGACCAAGGCGGAGACGTAGTCCAGACCCGCCTGGGCGTTCTTCCCGCCGTCGCTCTTCGCCGAGTACGGGGCCAGGAGATTCCACTTTGCCGAGCCTGAGCTGAACGGGTTTGGGGTGACCACGTTGACGCCCGGCTTGAGCAGGTCATCCCAGTCCGAGATTCCCTTGGGGTTGCCCTTGCGCACAACGATGGTCACCACGGAACCGAACGGGATCCCCTTGTGCGGACCGGAGTTCCA
>JBKPQA010000192.1:0-2279 GCA_046733835.1 Actinomycetota bacterium | reverse complement strand
CGCCCGAAGATCCGGTCGACACCCAACACGTCCGCCGACCCCTCCTCGAACCGCGGACCTCCCACGACGAGTAGTGGCACCTCGCCGGCCGGATAGGCCTCGCGGAAGGCGGCCGACATCGCGGACGTGTTGTGGATGTGTGCGTCCCGTTGAGTGACCACCTGGCTGACGAGCACCGCGTCGGCCCGTTCGGCACGCGCCCGCGCGACCAGTTCGGGTACGAGCACCTGCGCTCCGAGGTTCACGACCCGGATCTCCCGGTAGTACTCCAGACCCTTCTCCCCCGCGAACCCCTTGATGTTGAGGATGGCGTCGATCCCGACGGTATGCGCGTCCGTCCCGATGCAGGCGCCGACGACGACGAGCTTGCGGTGCAGGGACCGCTTGATCGCGAGATTGACCTCCTTCGGCGTGAGCAGTGGGTACTCCCGCTCGACCACCGTGACGTCATCCAGGTCGACGACATGGCTAACCGACCCGTAGACGACGAAGAACGTGTAGTCCGGTCCCATCGCCTTGGCGTGCACCAGCAACGCCGGGTCCATCCCCATCTTTTTGGCCAGCTGCAGCGCGGCGCCCTGGGCCCGCTTGCCGTGCGGCAGCGGGAGGGTGAAGGAGACCTGCACCATGCCGTCGCCGGTCGTGTCCCCGTAAGGACGAACGACGGTATGCGAGTCGCTCATCGGGCGTCGTCGCTTTCAAGCAGCGTCGCCGCTGGGTTGTCGTAGTCCGGGGCCTTGCGCACCACGCCGTCCAAGCCCTTGCCGGCGTCCGCCGGTCGGCGCATGAGCCCGAACGTCCCGTCGCCGATCGCGTCCAGCAGCCCGTCCGCCACGATCCGCTCGAGCAGCTCGACAGACTCGGCCAGCACCTGCCTCCCACGGGTCTGAATGAACCCGTCGCGCGGCGGGTGGAAGTCCTCGGTGAGCCCGCCGGCCGCGTTGAGCACGTACCGCACGTTCTGGAGCGCCAGGTCACGGTCTGACAGGAACGGCGTCACCACCGCCTCCGTCATCATCCCGACCAGCAAAATCCCCTGCCCCGTCATCGCGCCTACCAGGTTGAAGAACCCGTCCAGCAGGTAGCCGCGGAACACGTCGCCCGTCATGTGCTTGGTCGGCGGCATCCACTTCAGCGGTGCGTCCGGGAAGAGGGTGCGGGCGAGCAGCGCGTGGGCGAGCTCCAGGCGGAAGGAGTCCGGAAGGTCTGGGTTGATCTCGAAGGCGTGCCCCAGTCCGAGCTGCCAGTCCTCGAGGCCGGCCTCCTTGGCGAAGTACTCGTTGAGCAGCTGGCTGACGGTGACGGTGTGGGCGCCCTCGACCGCGTCGGCGGTGGTGAGGTAGTTGTCCTCCCCGGTGTTGATGATGATGCCGGCACGCGCATGGATCTGTCGCGAGAACCGTTGATCCACAAAGGTTCTCACCGGGTTGATATCGCGGAAGAGGATCCCGTACATCGAGTCGTTGAGCATCATGTCGAGTCGCTCGAGGCCGGCAAGGGTGGCGATCTCCGGCATGCAGAGGCCGCTCGCATAGTTGGTGAGCCGGACGTATCGGCCCACCTCTTTACTCGTCTCGTCGAGGGCCGCTCGCATGAGCCGGAAGTTCTCCTGGGTGGCGTAGGTTCCCGCATACCCCTCGTGGGTGGCCCCCTCGGGCACGTAGTCGAGCAGCGACTGTCCGGTAGACCGGATGACGGCGATGACGTCGGCTCCCTCGCGGGCAGCGGCCTGGGCTTGCGGAATGTCCTCGTCGATGTCGCCCGTGGCCACGATGAGATAGATCCACGGGCGCTGCCCCGGATCCCCGAGCCGGCGAACCAGCCGCTCCCGGGCCGCTCGCTGCCGGTCGATCGTCCGAATACCCGTGGCGACGGCCGCTCGCGCGGCCCGCCGCGAACGAGTCAGCTCCGGACCGGTCGGCAGGCGGAACGAGATCGAGCCTGACGCCGCCTTCTGAGCCAGGGTCAGCAGGTCCTCGGCCTCCGCTCGCCGCAGGGCGTCCCAGACCGGCGTCGTGACGCCGTGCTCGAGCCCGACCTGCTCCCTGACGGCGCCCACGAGGTGGTTGGCCCAGGGAAGTCCTTCGTGGTCCGCGCCGGCCAATCCGGCAAGCCGTAGCGTGGCCCGCTCGACCGAGACGGTGGTATGCCGCTGGGCCAGTCGCACGACTGGCCGACCCGCCTGCCGGGCCAAGGACCTCGCCCGCCGGACGACCGCCGGGTCGAGCTCGAGGCGGGGATGCGTCGTCGTCGGCACGGACCCAGCGTATCGGCTTCGG
>JBKPQA010000191.1:0-13608 GCA_046733835.1 Actinomycetota bacterium | reverse complement strand
CCAATCCGTTCGTCCACCTCGGCACGCCCGTCCGTGAACCTGGGGTCGACGAACCAGCGGACCATCGTGTCGGGGTCCAGCCAGGCGCGATAGACCCGTTCGCGCGGGAAGGGCAGGATGCGTCGAACTCGGACGACGGGGTATGCCATCGGCTCAGTCCTGGTGAACGGGGTGGTCGTCGGCGGCACCTGACCCGTCGAGCAGTACCTGCTCCAAGCCGTCCAGCCTTTGGTTCCAATAAGTCTCGTAGGTCTCCAGCCATGCGGCCGCCGATGCGAGCGGACCTGGCGTCAGGCGGCATACGTGATTCCGTCCCTGAACCGTGCGCGAGACGAGCCCCGCCCGCTCGAGTACTGCCACGTGCTTAGAAGCGGCGGCCAGGGAAACCGGTAACGGCCCGGCCAGCTGGCCGACGGTCAGATCCGACCGGCGCAACCGCGCGAGCATGTCACGACGCGTTGGATGGGAGAGCGCGTGGAACACGGCGTCGACCCCCGCCAAATCCTCAACCACATGGTTAAACTTACCCGCCCAGGGACGCAACCGTCAACCAAATGGTTGAACCACCAGGGTCGGTAACGCGGCCAGCTCCGACACCTCAGCAGACATGGACCGGCTGAGCCGGACGAGGAGGTCGGCGATCTCCGCGTCGGTCCAGCGATGTCCCGCGATCACCTCGGTGACCTCGAAGAGGTCGGCCGACAGGGCATCCCGAGTCGCCTGGTAGCCCGCCAACGCGACCTCTTCCTCCACGCCATCGACGACGTCGAGGATGGCGCGGGACAGCAGCTCCGCGTCCCTGAGCGCATCAGTGAGGCCGTGCGCGGTGATCGGGTCCTTGAAGTACCCCGCATCCCCGACGAGCGCCCAACCTCTTCCCCACGATCGCCGGACGAACCCAGGGTGACCTCGGAAGAACCGGAGGTCGCGGGGCGCTGACGCACTGGCGAGACGCCTTGCCAGCCCAGGTGAGGAATCGCGTACTACGCGGAGCAGCGTCTCCATGCCGCCACGACCGACACGGTCCCGCGGTGCGCCGGCGAACACGCAGGCCAGGCCGTCGTTCGTGGGGATGACGCCCGAAGCAGCACCGGGACGGAAGTTCCATTCGTACCCGTTCGTCTCGAGGCCAGCCCAGTATCCGTAGGTGACCGCACCGGCGCTCGCGCCACGGCGTTCGACGGCCGCAGCGGCGAGCGCGGCGACATCCGACCTGATCCCGTCGGCACCGACGACGACCCGGGCCTTGGCCCCGAAGCGCTCGCCGTCTCTCGTCCGGCCCACGACCCCGGTGACAGCTCCTCGCCGGTCCCGGCAGAGGTCGGTCACCACGGCGCCGAACCTGATGTCGGCACCGGCGCGCGAGGCGGCGTCGACGAGCACGCGGTCGAGGACGGTGCGGCGTGGCGCATAGAGCGCGTCGACCCCGAAGCTAGGGGCGATCTCGATGGGCACCACGGCCTCGGAGTAGCGGAAGGTGGTCAGCCGCACGGGTGGAGTACCGGCGGCGACGATGTCGTCGAGCAGTCCCCACCTCAGCAGCTGGAGGACGCCTCCCCGCATGAGCGCGTGGGTGGACATGGTGTCGCTGCCGTACCGGCCGCGGTCGAGGAGCAGCACCCGCAGCCCCGCCCGCGCCAGGAGGAATGCGGTGGAGGCGCCGGCGGCGCGGGCCCCGACGACCACGACGTCGTATGCGGTGTCGTCATGCGCAGTGGGCATGGGTGAGCCCCTCGAATGTGCCGGAGCGCCGATTGGCGATCAGGGCGCATACCTCGGCGGCGTCACGCCCGATACCCCAGATCCAGTTCGAGCTGCGGTAGTGCTGAAAACGCTGGCCGAGCACGTACATCCCCGGGACGGGCGTTACGCCGCGGTTCTGCCGGAGCTCGCCTCGCTCGTCGAGGACCGGGACGGAGAGCCAGGGGTAGGACCGGCGGTTTCCGGTCGCCCAGACCACCGTCTGAATGTTGTCGCGCTGTGCATCAAGCGACTCTCGCGGCTGCGGATGAACAACGAGCGCGCGTGGTGTTGCCGCCGGAAGGTCGTCCGCGAGCCCGGCGGCGTCGATGTGTGCGTCGATGTCGGACAGGAGCCGATCCAGGCGCCGGTCGGCCTGCGTGAGGATGTCGGACAGGTCCCTGGCCAACCCGAAGTGGTGCCCATCGGCACCCGTGACGCGACCAACGAGACGCACCCCCGCGGCCTGCAAGGTCGCCAGGTCGACCGTGCGGAGGTCGGGCCGCCCGACGACTTGGTAGGACGGCTCGAACTGAGCCTCGGCAGCGTCCCGAATGCTCGTGATGCTCGTGTCCAAAAGACCCAGGCGGAGCAGCCACCAGTAGATGTCCCGGCCGCGGTACGTCCGTGGCATCCGACGGTGCCGGCCGACGGCGACAGTCACGTCACGGCCGGCCGCCCGCAACTCGTCCGCGAGCTGCACGCCGGTGGCCGAGGCGCCTACGACGAGGACACCACCGTCGGGGAGCCCCGCCGGATTGCGGTATTCGTTGGGGGTGACCTGGTGAATGCTCGGATGGAGCTGTCGAGCCCAGGAGGGAACCCTCGGCAGGTCGCACCATCCCGTGGCGATGAGGACGTTACGGGCGCGCCATGCTCCGACCGCGGTGATGACCTCGAACTTCCCTCGCATCATGCGCAGGTCCCGGACGTCTGCTCCTTCGACGACCGGAGCACTGAAGGATCCGGCGTAGCGGGTGAGAGTTTCCGCAAAGTCCGCGGCGCGAGCGAACCCGTCAGGCTCCGCGCCCTGGTAAGCCCAGCCCGGCAGCGAGTTCATCCAGTTGGGGGACAGCAGTCGCAGCGAGTCCCAGACGCCGGAGCGCCAACGCTGACCGATGCGGCCGCGTTCGAGGACCACGTGGTCGTGACCATCGGCTGCGAGGAAGTAGGAGGCGGCCAGGCCGGCCTGGCCACCTCCGACGACGACGGTGTCGGTGACGAACATGGGAGCTCCCGTTTGCAGTAAGCGGGTCTCCTCAGGCAGCGTCGACGTCGATCGACACCGGGACGCCGCGGGTGAGCACGTCGAACACCGCGGAGCGCTGGCGGGACTGCTCGACGACGGCGCGCAGCTTGTCGGGGTCGTCCCCGCGGACGACGAAGCTGACCCGTAGCTGTTGGTAGCCGTTGCGAACCGAGTCCGAGAGGCCGAGGATCCCGAGAAGGTCGATGTCGCCCTCCACGGTGGAAGTGACCTCCGTCAGCGTCACGCCTCGGGCGGCAGCGACGTTGGCCACCCCGGCGGTCAGACACGCTGCCAAGGCATGCAGGAGGAACTCCACCGGCGTAGGCCCCTCGTCCGTGCCGACCAGCACGTGAGGGTGGTCGGCGTCGAAGGCAAACGGCCGTTGGTGCTCCATCTCCTGCTTCGCGCCGTAGAAGCCGTGGAGGGTCGAGCGGCTGTGCGTGCCGTTCAGCCACGTGTTGGTGGCCCGGAACTGGAAGGCGGCGATCTCCGGGTCGGCCTTGACGGCGTCGATGGTCGCGAACAGGGTGGCGGTGTCAACGCCGTTGCGCAGAGCAGCGGGCATGGTGTCAGTCATGAGTGGCTCCTGAATTGCGTGGGAGAGGGAGCAGATCAGCCCCGTTCTCCAGACTCCGCACCATGGCCGCTGACGTCGTGAGTCGGCCGTACTCAGAAGTGGTTACTCACATACCCAATTCTCGGCCACGGGCGACCGCCTCTTCGCGGGTGTGCACGTCGAGCTTCTCGAGCACCGCGGCCACATGGTTGCCGGCGGTACGCACCGAGACGACGAGCCGGTTGGCGATGTCGGCGTTGCTCAGTCCGTCGGCGAGTAGACCGAGCACCTCGGCCTGTCGCACGGTCAGGCCACCAGGGTTCTTCCGGGTGCTGGCGGCCGGGCCCCGAGGAACGGAGATGCCGGCGAGCCGCAGACGACGCCGCAGCCGCGCCGCGAGCGGTGCTGCTCCGAGGCCGTCCAAAGCCGCTACCGCCGCCAGCTGCTCCATCGCCGACGGACTCTCGCCTCGTGCGGCGGCGGCCTCGTAGGGGTATCCGCGTGCCGTCCACGCCTGATGCGCTTCTCGCCACCGGCCAGCGGCGAGAAGCGTATTCGGGTTGTCCGGCGGCGACCCGGTGAGGTCGACGGTTTCCCCCGCCCGTACCAACCACAGACCCAGCTCCGCCTCAATGGCGGGAACGCCTCGCCGTACCGCCTCTCCGCGGACCGGCCCCACCACGGTGCGGATGCGCTCTGGATCGTCGCGCAGCCAGGCTTCCTCGGCGACGAGGGCGGCCGCCGGACCGGTGCGCTGCAGCTCCCCCAGACCCTGGGCCAGCTCCCAGGTCTCCTCGATGGAGTCGGGGTCCGCCTGCCCCGAACGGAGCCGCGCCCGATTGACCAGGATGAGTGCCGAGCAGCGGACCGGCGCGGATGCGGTCAACCCGGCTTGCGCGGCCCGAATGGCCTCGTCCCAGCGGGAGCCCGCCAGGGCGACCATCCCCTGCTCAACCGTTAGGTACTGAAGGAACCCCATGTGCTCTGCCCGCTCGGCCAGGGCGATGCCCTCCGCGGCGTAGGCCTGCGCCTCTCCCGGCGACAGGTCGTCCAGCAAGAGCCAGGCGAGGGCGGCGTACGCGCGACATGCGTGCTCCACCTCACCGGCGTCGAGGGCCAACCGAAGGCTCTTCTCGAGATCGCTCCGGCCGCTCGGGTCGCCGGCTCGCAAGCGCGCCGAGCCGAGGTTGTTCAGCGCGTGTGACAGCACACCGGGGTCGCCGGACGGGCCGACCAGGGCCATCGCGCGCTGAGCCAAGTCAACTGCCGTCGTGGCCCGGTCGCCCAACATCGCCAGCTGCGCCTGGTTGCTGTAGGCCATCGCCAGCAGATGGTCGTCACCGGCGCTCACGGAGACCGCCGTCGACTCGAGCGCCGAAGCCTCCGCTGCCGAGCTGTCACCGCTCCACCAGAGCGTGCGCGACAGCCACCGCATCGTCGTCGCGAGAGCAAGCGGATCTCCAAGCTGTCGACGCAGGGCGACCGCCTCGCGCAGGTGGCCAGCGGAACAGCGGTCCTCGTCCCCGATCAGGTAGCACTCGATGGCCGCCTGCTCCAGGAACTGCGCCCTCTCGGCAGGGCCGAAGTCGTCATCCCCTCCGTGGGTCAACAACCGGTAGATGCCGCTCGCCTGCCGGTGGGCCCCTGCGGCAGCAGCTTTCCGGGCGGCGCTCGGACCGTATGCGATGAGTGTCGCGCGGTCTCCGGCCTCCACGGCGTGGTAGACGATCCGCGTCACGTCGGATGTGGGAAGGCGGGTGAGCACCTCGAGGACTCGCCGGTGCAAGGCGGCTCGGTGGGTGACTGGCAGCGCGTCTTCCACCGCACGGCGGGTGAGCTCGTGCCGGAACCTGACCTCTTGAGGCGTCACGGTGAGCAACCCGCACTCCTCGGCCGCCGCCAGGGCCGGAAGTCCTCCGGTAACCAGCGCATCCACCATGCGGCGGTCGACGGGTGTCGGGATGACGCACAGCTGCTCGACAGCCTGCCGGCCGGGCTCGTCGAGCGCGCCGAGTCGGGCGAGGACCGCATCAACCACCGTCGGTGGGATCCCGCTGCCAGAGGTCAGCACTTCGTGAACGAAGAACGGGTTGCCGGACGTCACCCGGAACACTTCGGCGGCGTCGGCGCCGGCCGCCACGCTCAGGTGAGCGACGGCCGTCTCGGAAAGCCGCCGCAGAGGGAGTCGATGGGTGGTGACGTCGCCCGCCGCGAAACCCAGCAGCTGGTGCAACGGGTGCGTGTGTCGAAGCTCGTCGTCCCGGTAGGTGAGGACCAGGACAACCGGCAACCGGTTGACCCGACGGACGAGGAACCGCAGGACGTCCAAAGTCGGCTCGTCCGCCCAGTGCAGGTCCTCGACCGCGAGCACGGTAGGGCGCCGGGTCGAGCTCAGGTCCGCCTGCAGGGCCGTGAGGATCTCGTCCCGATCCACCGGATCACGGAGCGCCGCCGACAGTTCGGGGCCGACGGCACCAACCAGATCTCGGAACGGTCCAAGGATCCGCGGCAGAGCCAGATCGTCGCACCGCCCGACCAGCAACCGAGCCCGGTCTCCGAGCCGGTCCCGCAGCGCCGCCACGAGGCTGGACTTCCCGATTCCCGCCTCGCCCTGGACCAGGACGACGGAACCCTTGCCCCGCGCCGCCTCCTCGACCGCTCCGGTGAGTACGGCGAGCTCGTGATCGCGCTCGAGGAACGGCGGCCCCATCCCGCTGATTGTCCACCTCAACGATGCACCCTCCCAGGTATAACGACAGCGGTGGCGCAGCGCCCGGATTGCCGAGGGCGCGGCGCGACCACGGTTCGGCGCTGCGGTCCTGACATGGTGAGGCCGAGGGCCGAGCGTGAATACATGCTTCCGTTCCTCGACTCTGGCGCGGCGCGGCTCTGAGCCTGGCGCCGCTGCCGACACGCTTGACCGCGACTCCGCGACCGAGCCATAGGCTTGGCGCCCGTGTCCAAGGTCCTCACCTCCCTGCCGGTCGGCGAGCGCGTCGGCATCGCCTTTTCCGGCGGGCTCGACACCTCCGTGGCCGTCGCCTGGATGCGGGACAAGGGCGCGGTCCCCTGCACCTACACGGCGAACCTCGGCCAGTACGACGAGCCCGACGTCGAGTCGGTCCCCGGCCGGGCCGCGCAGTACGGCGCCGAGATCTCGCGCCTCGTCGACTGCACCGAGGCGCTCGCCCAGGAGGGCCTCGCCGCGATCGCGTGCGGCGCCTTCCACGTCCGGAGCGCCGGCAAGGTCTATTTCAACACAACGCCGCTCGGCCGTGTCGTGACCGGGACGCTGCTCGTCCGAGCCATGCACGAGGACGACGTCTCCATCTGGGGCGACGGCTCGACCTACAAGGGCAACGACATCGAGCGGTTCTATCGCTACGGCCTGCTCGCCAACCCGAACCTGCGGATCTACAAGCCCTGGCTCGACGCGGATTTCGTCGGCGAGCTCGGCGGCCGGCACGAGATGTCGGAGTGGCTGCTCGCCCACGGCCTTCCCTACCGCGACTCGACCGAGAAGGCATACAGCACCGACGCCAATCTGCTCGGTGCCACCCACGAGGCCAAGAGCCTCGAGCACCTCGACGTCGCGCTGGAGATCGTGGAGCCCATCATGGGCGTCAAACACTGGGACGCCTCCGTCGACATCGTTCGCGAGGACGTCACGGTCGAGTTTCGGCAGGGGCGCCCGGTCGCGATCGGCGGCCGCCGGCTCGACAACGCCGCCGACGTGATCCGCGAGGCGAACGCCGTGGGCGGCCGACACGGCCTCGGCATGTCCGACCAGATCGAGAACCGGATCATCGAGGCCAAGAGCCGCGGGATCTACGAGGCTCCCGGGATGGCGCTGCTGTTCGCCGCCTACGAGCGCCTGGTCAACGCCATCCACAACGAGGACACCATCGCCAACTACCACCAGGAGGGCCGGCGCTTGGGTCGGCTGCTTTATGAAGGGCGTTGGCTCGACCCGCAGTCGCTCATGCTGCGGGAGTCGCTGCAACGCTGGGTGGCCAGTGCGGTAACCGGCGAGGTGACCCTTCGACTGCGGCGCGGCGACGACTACACCATCGTCGACACTGGCGGCCCGAACCTCTCCTACCACCCGGAGAAGCTCTCCATGGAGCGCACCGAGGACGCCGCCTTCGGACCCGTCGACCGGATCGGCCAGCTGACCATGCGCAACCTCGATATCGCCGACACTCGGTCCAAGCTCGAGCTGTATGCGACGCAGGGCCAGCTCGCCGGCGGGCACACCGCCACCCTCATCGGCGAGCTCGAAACGGGCGGGGCCTCGGCGATCGCTGCGGGGTCAGATCTCCATGACGCCGACGTGGCGGAGTTCGACGAGGCCCAGGAGCGCTCGGCGCTGGACGCCGGCACGGACTGAGCGACGCACCTACCGGCGGGCGGTTGCGGCAAGCTCAACACGCTCGTAACTTATTGCCTCTCAGTTGCCTCACTGTGGAGGAATCATGCAGCCGACGCGTCGAACCGTCCTCGGCGGAGCCGCCGCCACCCTGGCCCTGACGTGGCCCGCTCCGCGGGCGACCGCCGCGACGACGGCGCCGATCCCCGCGTCGTGCGTGCTCGACCCGCGCGCCGACAAGACCGACCTGCGCGGCATGTGGATCGCTTCGGTCGTGAACATCGACTGGCCGAGTGCGCCCGGCCTCTCGTCCGCGCAACAGCAGGCCGAGCTGGTCGCCTACTACGACCTGGCGGTCGCGAACCGCTACAACGCCGTGGTCGTCCAGGTCCGGCCGACCGCGGACGCGTTCTGGCCCTCGCCGTTGGAGCCGTGGTCGAAGTACCTGACCGGCACGCAGGGCGGCGACCCCGGCTACGACCCGCTGGCCTTCGCCATCGGCGAGGCCCACCGGCGCAACCTGGAGTTCCACGCCTGGTTCAACCCGTTCCGGATCACGATGAACCTCACCACTGACGTCGCCGGTCTCGCGGCCACGCATCCCGCGAAGCTGCACCCGGAGTGGACCGTCGCCTACGGCGGCCGGCTCTACTACAACCCGGGCGTCCCCGAGGCTCGCGAGTACTGCCAGGCCGCCATCATGGACGCGGTCACGAAGTACGACCTCGATGCGGTCCACTTCGACGACTACTTCTACCCGTACCCCGTTGGGACGGAGATCTTCCACGACGAGGCGCAGTACGCCCAGTACGGCGCCGGGCGGTCGCTCGCCGACTGGCGGCGAGACAACATCAACGCGCTCATCACGGGGCTAGGCGGCCAAATCAAAGCCGCCAAGCCGTGGGTCAAGTTCGGCGTCTCGCCCTTCGGGGTCTGGATGAACAACAACGAGAACCCACTCGGCTCTGCCACCAGGGCCGGGGTGCAGACCTACAAGGACCTGTATGCGGACACCCGCCGGTGGGTTCTCGAGGAGTGGATCGACTACATCTGCCCGCAGGTCTACTGGGCGGAGAGCTTGGCCGTGGCGGACTACAACCTGATCGTCGACTGGTGGTCCGACGTGGTCGACGGGCACGACGTTCATCTCTACATCGGCCAGGCGACCTACAAGATCGGCGCCTCGACGCAGTCACCGGAGTGGAACCAGTTCCCGGGCGAGATGAGCCAGCACCTGCTCTACAACTCCACCAAGCCCAACGTCTCCGGCAACATCTACTTCAGCGCCAAGGACGTCCGCGCGAACCGGCTGGACGGCATGGGCATCGTCGGGCGGGACTGGTACAGCCACCCCGCGCTGGTCCCCCCGATGCCGTGGCTGGACGCAACGCCGCCCAAGAAGGCGCCCAAGGACCTCTCGGCAGTGCTAGGCGCCGCGGGGACGACGCTGCGGTGGCGGGCCGGCAACGCGGACACCCTCTCCTACGCCATCTACCGCATCCCCGTCACCGACCAGCGGGTCAAGGCCGGGGACTGCCGGCTCGCCGACGCGACGAACCTCGTGGCGACGATGCGGGCCACGGATGGGTATTCGACGTGGACCGACACGGCCGCCGGCGGCCAGCGGTACACGTACGTCATCACCGACGTCGACCGGCTCTGGAACGAGTCCATCCCACAGCAGGTGACCCCCGGGGTGACCTGACGCAGGACCGTGCAGGTCCGGCTGCATCCTGCTTTGTGGAGCCCACACAAATAGGCTGACCTGGTGACGGTCAGCCAGGCGACCCGCGACCGGGTGGTTCAGCAGGCTGGCGCGCTGTCGACGTCGGCGGTGCGCCGCCTCGAGGCCGACCTCGACTGGTACCGGGCGCTCTCCGCGGCGGACCGCTCTTGGATCGGGCTCGTCGCCCAGGCGGGCGTCGCGGCGTTCGTCGCCTGGCTCAAGGACACTGGCGGACGCGGCCGGGGCCCGGACCAGCAGGTGACCGCCGAGATCTTTGGCTCCGCCCCGCGGGAGCTCACCTGGGCGGTCAGCCTCGGCCAAACCCTCGACATCGTCCGCTCCGTGGTCGACGACGTCGAGGCCGAGGTGCTCCGGCTCGCGTCCCGAGGCGACGAAGCAGCACTGCGTGAGGCCGTCCTGCGGTACTCGCGGGAGGTCGCCTTCTCTGCCGCCCAGGTGTATGCGGAAGCCGCCGAGGCCCGCGGCGCCTGGGACGCCCGGCTCGAGGCCCTCGTGGTGGACGCGGTGGTCCGCGCAGAGGCGGACGACTCCATGCAGTCCCGCGCCACCGCGCTCGGCTGGGGGTCGGTCGCATCCGTGACGGTCGTGGCCGGCTCGACGCCGCCAGGCTCCACCGCCGCGGCGGTCGACGCCATGCGGAGAGCGGTCGCCCGCCTGGGGGCAACCGCTCTTGCCGCCGTCCAGCGCCGCCGGCTGGTCGTCGTCCTCGGCGGGACGACCGAGGCACTCAAAGCGGTGACCGGGATCGCCGACCACTTCGGTGACGGGCCGATCGTCCTGGGACCCACCGTTCCTCATCTCTTCGCCGCCGGTCGGTCGGCGCGCGCAGCGCTGAGCGGGCTGGCCGCCGCACCGGCCTGGCCGAGCGCCCCGAGGCCGGTGCTCTCCCACGAGCTGCTGCCCGAACGCGTGCTCAACGGCGATCCGGCCGCCTCGCGAGTCCTCGTCGACCGCGTCTACCACCCGCTCGAGGCGCACTCCAGTCTGCTCAGGACGGCGGAGACCTACCTGCAGACCGGCGGCTCGCTCGAGGCGACGGCGCGCCAGCTTTTCGTCCACGCCAACACCGTTCGCTACCGACTCGGCCGCATCGCCGACGTCACCGGATACGACCTCGCCCACCCGCGCGAGGCGCACACCGTCGGGATCGCCTTGGCGGTCGGCCGCCTCGCCGCCACTCCTCCGGTGGAGTGGCGAGCCGGAGCGCCCACCCGGGCGGCACGCATACCATCCGACCTCCCGTAGTGGTCTTTGGAGGAATCCTCCAAATGACTATCGGATTGTTCGTCGGGTATGCCGACGCCGTGGCCGCCCTGCACCCGAAAGGCTGAACTCTGTGATCGCGCTCGTCTGTCCCGGCCAGGGTTCCCAGACCCCGGGGTTCCTCGCTCCCTGGCTTGAGCTGCCCGGGCTGCGTGACCGCGCCACAGCCCTGTCCGAGGCGGCGGGCGTCGACCTCGTCACCCATGGCACCACGTCCGACGCGGACACGATTCGCGACACGGCCGTCGCGCAGCCCCTCATCGTCGGAGCAGGTCTCCTGGCTTTCGAGGCGCTGCATGCGGATCGGCCAGACGGCCTGGCGACGACTGTCGGTGTCGTTGCCGGCCACTCCGTCGGGGAGATCACCGCCGCGGCGGCCACGGGGGTGCTGACCGACCAGGACGCACTCAGTCTGGTCAGCCTCCGCGGCCGCGCCATGGCGGACGCGAGCGCAATCACGCCGACCGGCATGTCGGCGGTCCTCGGTGGAGACCCCGACGACGTGCTCGCCGCACTCGATCGTGACGGGCTCACCGCCGCCAACATGAACGGTGCTGGTCAAATCGTCGCGGCCGGCACACTCGAACAGCTGGCCGCCCTCGCGGCCGACCCACCGGCCAAGGCCAGGGTCATCCCGCTGCAGGTGGCCGGCGCCTTCCACACCGTTCACATGGCACCTGCCGTTGACGTGCTGGCGGACAAATGGGCCGACCACGACGTCAGCGACCCCGGGATCACCCTTCTGTCCAACGCCGACGGTGCGGCCGTCGACTCGGGCGCCAAGTTCCTTCGTCGCCTCATCAGCCAGGTGCGCAACCCGGTTCGTTGGGACCGATGCATGGAGACGATGACGTCACTTGGTGTCACGGGCCTCATCGAGCTGGCACCGGCAGGCACTCTCGTCGGACTGGCCAAGCGCGCGATGAAGGGTGTCCAGACGGTGGCCCTCAAGACGCCCGACGACCTCGACGCCGCCCGCGAACTCCTCGCCACCACTTCCACCACCCCCATCGAGGCTTGATATGACCAGTACCCCCGAGCGAACCGCCCCGAAAGCCAAGGGAACCGGCACCCTCGTCACCGGTGACGGAGCCCGCCACGCTCGCATCTGGGGCGTCGGCGGCTACCGCCCGGAGCGCGTCGTCCCGAACTCCGAGCTGGTGGAGCGGATCAACTCGTCTGACGAGTGGATCCGCGAACGTTCCGGCATCGTGAGCCGGCGCTACGCCGCGCCGGACGAGAGCGTCGTCGATATGTCCGAGGCCGCCACCCAGCAGGCCCTCGAGGCCGCTGGCATCGACGCGTCGCAGCTCGGCGCGATCATGATCTCCACGGTCACCCACCCCTACCAGACCCCCGCGGCCGCTCCCATCCTCGCCGACCGGCTCGGGACCACCTGCGCCGCCTTCGACATCTCAGCGGCGTGCGCCGGCTACTGCTACGGCATCTCGCTGGCGAACGACATGGTCCGCGGCGGCTCCGCCGAGTACGTCCTCGTCGTCGGCGTCGAGAAGTTGTCCGACTTCACCGACTGGGACGACCGCGGCACGGCCTTCATCTTCGGCGACGGCGCCGGCGCGGCGGTCATCGGCCCGTCCGAAACTCCCGGTATCGGCCCGACCATCTGGGGCTCCGAGGGCGCGCAGTGGCAGACGATCGCGCAACGCGAGCCGTGGACCGACTACCGCCGCCCCGAGACGCCCGGCGAGCCGGTCGACAAGACGGTCCAGTCGCGGGACTGGCCGTCCATCGGCATGGCCGGTCAGTCGGTGTTCCGGTGGGCGGTGTGGGGCATGGCGCCTGTCGCCCAGCAGGCCATCGACAAGGCCGGCATCACGATCGACGACCTCGACGCCTTCATTCCACACCAGGCGAACATGCGGATCATCGACGCGATGATCAAGCAGCTCAAGCTCCCGCCGGACATCCCGGTCGCGCGCGACATCGCCGAGACCGCGAACACCTCGGCGGCCTCCGTCCCACTCGCCATGGAGCGGATGCTGCGCGAGAAGGAGGTCCCGAGCGGCGGGCTTGCGTTGCAGATCGGCTTTGGGGCGGGCCTGGTGTATGCGGCGCAAGTCGTGGTCATCCCCTAACCTCACGAACCGAAAGTCCCAATACAGAAGGAGCGACACGCATGGCGCAGAGCGAGCAGGAAATCCGCGACGGCCTGGCCGAGATCGTCAACGAGGAGACCGGCATCGAGACCGACCAGGTCGAGGGCGACAAGTCGTTCACCGACGACCTCGACATCGACTCGCTGTCGATGATGACGATCGTCGTCAATGCCGAGGAGAAGTTCGGCGTCAAGATCCCCGACGACGAGGTCAAGAACCTCAAGACGGTCAACGATGCGGTGAGCTACATCGCCAAGGCGCAGGCCTGACCGCCCGCTACGAGCGACCACAAGGGCAGCGACCGGGCGACCGGCCGCTGCCCTCGTCCGTATGCGGATCACCCGGAGGTTCTCTCCTGACTCGCCAGTAGCCCGCCCGCGGGGGTAGAAACGAGAGTGAACCGGCATACCCTGCCTGGACCCCGCTTAAGGAGCCTCCCATGTCGTCCTCGTCCGACACGCGCATCGTCGTCACCGGTTTGGGGGCGACGACTCCACTTGGTGGATCCATCACAGACACGTGGGAAGGCATTCTGGCCGGCCGAAGCGGCGCCCGGCCGATCGACGC